>JAUZPJ010000138.1 GCA_030706025.1 Bacillota bacterium
AGGAGATAATCCATCGCCTCAAACGCTTTTTGGGAAATCAACTGGTACTCTGCATAAAGCACGTCTTGCTCATCTTTAGGGCGTTTATTCAGTTCTATAAATTCCGTATCCGCAACTAAGACTCTAAATTGATCAGAACTGACGATCTCTGAGCGCAATAAGATACCTTGTTCAACCAACCGATTGAGTAAGGTCGTTTTGCCACTGTTGGACGGCCCAACCATTAATACGATTCCCGCATGAGGAACTCTGATTTCTTTACTCATTCTCTATCCCACCTTGTCTTGTGAAGATAGCTATTTGTGAAGGGTGTCCATACCCTTCGACTTCTTCTCCAATACCCTCTAATCGAACTTCGTAGGAATAGTCTCCTGCCAAGGCGTGAGTCCACTCCGTAAATTCAGCCCGAGTCCACTCGAAGCGATGGTCCTTATGCCGGACCTCCTGATCCTCCATTTGATAAACCGTGTTATATTCCACATTCGGAGTTGTAACAATTAAAACCTTGGGCTTGTAGCTGCCTAGAATCGTGTCCATGACTCTTGGCAAGCGGCTTTCATCAATATGCTCGATCACTTCATTGAGAATCATGACATCCTTAGCACATAATTGCTCATCATAATAGAACAAGGAGCCCCAAATTGGGGTAGGTGAAATAAAGTCCTCCTGCCCGCTCGCTTCCGAAAATCGTTTCAGGGCGCGAAGTTGCTCCTTCTCAGTCGGCTCCACCGCTAAAATCTCTTTGACACCCGGTAGGAACCCAAGTCTGACGGACAACTTACCTTCCCCTGCTCCGAAGTCGACAATACGTTCTTTGGCCGTTAAATTTTCAACAAGCTTAACGACCCTTTGATAGCGCAGCTCATTTAATCGGACAACAGGTTGGGATTTTAGAGCGGGTTCCGGAGTCCTAGCTTCATCATCCGGTTGAACAGGGTTATTCGTACCCACCAGTTCAATCAGGTCCCTAAAACGCAGCGTCCGTTTAATAATCAGGTCTTTTAAGGGATGATTGGCTAGCCACCCTTCCCCATATCGTTCCAGCTTTTCTATCTCACGTTCATCGATAAAATAATGCCGATAGTTATCGAGGACCGGAATCAAGACAAAAAGATGTTTGAGAGCATTCTGGACAGTTAGCGTTCCCTGCAGATTGATAAAACGAGCAGAGCTTCTCTCTTTGAGCTGGAAGTGATATGCTGCTTGCCCGCGCTCAATTTCTATTTGATAACCCAGCGGTTCAAAAAGCTGATTGATCGCAGCATCGGGTAAATCAGTAGCCACAGGTCCAAAGCCTATAGTCAGCTGAAAGGCATACTTAGCCCAGTCTAGATACTCTTCTTTGGGTCGGCCATTCAGAGCCGTTCCCAAAGCCGACCGAATATAGGAACAGAAAATACTACTGACCACAAATTCCCTGTCATTAATATATTGAGTAATCTCATAGGTGTCCGGGCTATTCTTAACCAGTTCAACCGGATCGGGCGTAACAAAGATCACGGCTTCAACTTCCCGATCACTAAAAACAGTATAGGTAAAGCGAACGCGATGCCCCTTTTCCATTCGATCATAGAGATTTTGCGGATTCTTGGACAAGAGAAACGAAAGCATTTTAGCCCCTTCTCCTGTCGCTTTGATTGCTAGCTGCACAAGAATGTACTCCTGTCTCTTTGAGTTTTATATAATTATACCCTGTGAGCAGTCATTCCATGAGGCATCAATTAAGCGAAGAAGGCAAAAAAGATCCCCCCAAAAAATGAGAGGAATCTAGAGATCCGTATCCTATATCAAATTTCATCTGACAGCGTTCTAATGGGATGGGTAAACAGTTATAATGGTCATGAAGCAGTGAAACCTATTCATATTAACTCATATCACAGTAGCTTAAAGCGCTTAAAAAGGGTTCTATGCAGCATAAAGCAGATTCTATTTAAAAAGCAGCTATTTCAGCGAATGCTTCTATTATAAGTAATCCGATAAATCAGGATTTAACAAAAGGAAGTAACATGTATGAACAATACTCTGATTGCTTTTTATTCGCTTTTCCAAAATACAAAGAATTTAGCGTTAGAAATAGCAAAACAAACTGGTGGTACTATAAGAGAATTAATTCCCGATAAGAATTATTCTTTTGACTATAATACGGCAGCCAAAGAAGTAAGAAATGAGATTTCTCGGGGATTTTGCCCTAAACTAATATTCGGAAATGAGTCAATAGATGATTACCAAATAATATTTATTGGTACGCCTAACTGGTTTAAAACCTGTGCCCCACCGGTTATGAGTTTTCTCAAAAAACATAACTTTGCCGGCAAAACAGTAATTCCCTTTTGTACTCATGGAGGCGGTGGATTTGGCCGAATTGAAAATGATATAGCTAAAGAGTGCACAAAATCCATAATTCTACCTGGTATTGCTGTAAATGGCCTTGTTTCATCGGAAGAGGTCACAAATTGGCTTAAGAATGTGTGCCTAACATAGAAAATAAGTCCTGCCCAAAGGCAGAACTTATTAAGAGCATACAATGATTTACCTAGCACCCATATAGATAGCTTATTACCTAACTAGATGATCTTTCGACCATAATTAAGCAGGTCACAACCTATAAGAATGGTTCGTTCGACCATACAAGATATCTACCCAACCATATATAACCTCACGGCTATATATGACCAGTCAATTCATATACGCGCAAGTCACCTTGTACCTATATGAATAAAATTCAATACCCGGTATAATCTTCGCTCGACCCCCTGCAATAAGTTGGAACCCTATTGCAATAAAATAAATCGACTGCAATAAAGCTTTTCCCCACTAGAAAGGATCTTCCCTCCGACAATATACAAGCGTTTACCACCTGTAAATTATCTTTGGCCGACCCATATACACCCGATTATGAGCATATATAAATCTTGGCTCAACCATTGTATACCCTTGATATTATAATGCTCAGTTACTAACTTTTTTATGCAATTAAAATATTGAGCGCCACCGTGCTTAGGCAGGGTGGCAATGGCCTTCGTGTCGGGTCCATCAAGTGGGCCCGATTTATTTTTTATAAAGAGGGGTGCATTTGCAGGACTAGGAAAAAAGCTTACTTAACGAATTTTTTTAAATTTAACCCAAAAGGTTGTCCCATTTGAACCAGTTTGAATATCTATTTTTGCATTATGCCGCTGGGCAATACTATAACAAACTGCTAAACCTAAACCCGTACCGTTTTCCTTGGTAGTGAAAAATGGCGTTCCAATTTTCTCAAGCATTTCCTTAGGTATTCCTTTGCCCTCATCCTGTACGGAAAATACAACTTCCTCTTCGTTTTCGTAGGTCCTAATTTTTACAATTCCTTTATAAGGAGTTGCTTGGATTGCATTTTGAACAAGGTTAATGATTATCTGATTTATTTCCTTTTTATCTAGGGGTATTTCGGAAACTTCTTCTATTTCAGTATCGATATATATATCATTAAGAGTTGCATTCGATTTCATTAATGGAAGGATGTTCTCAACGATTTCATTAATTTTAGCCATTTCTAATTCAATAATCTTATTGTTCGCAACTGAGAGGTAATTTGTAATAATTGAATTTGCGCGGTCCAGTTCTTCTATCATGAGATCAAATGTTTCCTTATATTCCGAAACTTCTTTTTTACTGGATAATAATTGTAAATATCCACGAACCGTCGTCATGGGGTTTCTAACTTCGTGACCAATGCCGGCAGCCATCTGTCCCACCAAATTTAGTCGGTCAAGGCGAGCCATTTCTTGTTCCAGAAGCTTTTGCTCTGTTATATCGATAAGTCCGGTTATGTGGCAGGGCTGGTCATTTAAATAGATCAATTGGCTCCAAGAATGTCCCTGGCGGACTTCCCCCGATTTGGTGCGAAAGTCAATATCTGCCTCTATCTTGCCTTGTTCTATAAGTGTCTTCCCACGCTTCCACCTTTGGCCCATATCCACAAAAAAATTCAACTCTTTAGTGGTGCAACCGATAAGGTCTTCGCGGGTATAGCCTGTACCCGTACATAATGCGTCATTAACGTCTATGAATTTCCCTTCTTCAATAGTGGCTAATGTCATCATAATCGGTCCGCCGTGAAATATTTTAGAGAATTTCTCTTCGGATTGACTGATAATTTGCTCAGCCTTCTTACGTTCTGAAATGTCACGGATAATCACAATGCCTAATAGTTCACCCTCACCATTTTTAAATAATTTGGATGAAATTTCTCCTTCGAATCGGGCCCCATCTTTGCGTAAAAAGGTCAACTCACTGTGAATGTTACCAGTTTTGTTTCTTTCCATAATGACGTTAATAGTCTTTATATCATTGATAGCCAATATACCAGTCCAACCCATTGTACATAGTTCTTCTTTTGTCCACCCGAAAATATCGCATCCCGCAGGATTAACATCAAGTATGGAGCCTTGCGGACGAGTTAACATGATTGCGTTAGGGCTATTTTCAAACATGGCCCGAAAGCGTTCTTCGCTAGCTAATAATTCCTTTTCAATCTGTTTTTGCTTGGTTATCTCCTCAAAAGTAGCTATGACACCTATGACATTACGACCCTCATCATGAATAGGTCGAGCATTCCACAAGGCAACTTTGCGTACTCCATCTTTCCAAATAAACTCAAGTTCTACTTCATAAATTCCTCTATCGTTTTTCGCTGCTTGCTGAATTGGCATTTCATCTGCTGAGAGTTCTTTTCCATTATTTAAGACTTTCACTGGGGGCGGTTGAACCGCTGAATGGGAAAAGTCTTCGAAATCATTAATTCTTAGAAACTGAGCTGCTCGTGGATTATGTAGGATTTTTTCGCAGGATACATCAACGGCTATGGATACCCCCCCAGGAACAAACGAAAGAAATAATTCAAAGACACTTTTTTTATCGTTGCTACTAATAATAAATTCATCTGGGACTTTCCTACTAGCGGGAAATACACCAGTTTGATTCAACATAAAGTCTTCAACTATTATTTTTTTTACTAACATTTTAAATGCTCCCTACACCAAACATAGTGAGAAAAGATCTAATTATAATTATAACTAAATAGGAAAGCGAAATTTAGGGGAAATTGACATTCTATAAGAAATGAATTATAGACACTAACGTGCCTTCAGATATAAAATAAGCGTGCTATCGCACGCGCTCAGAGCGGTTATCCACAGGTCGCCAATTATATACTTTCCTAAGCAATAAAGAAAACCCGGCTTGTGCCGAGCCTTGACGAGAGCGGAAGCCGCTGGTTGCACTTATGCTTGGAAAGTATATAACGCGAGTTTATACTTTCCAAGCACTAAAAACAGTATAGGTAAAGCGAACGCGATGCCCCTTTTCCATTCGATCATAGAGATTTTGCGGATTCTTGGACAAGAGAAACGAAAGCATTTTAGCCCCTTCTCCCATCGCCTTTATTGCTAGCTGCACAAGAATGTACTCCTGTCTTTTCCTCTTAACACTTTTTTGGACAAACGCATATGATATAGTAAATAAGCCCTACTTTAAGATTTAAGGGGGGAGAGACTATGCCTTGGCCTTGGTGGGTTGTGGGTATTGTGATACTTGCAGCTATTATACTTTTTATTGTATTGTTTTAGGGGCCTACAGTTATATAATAACTACCGTTGAAAGATTCCCTTTCAACGGTAGTTGATTTCCTCATAGTTTCCATATACTCGACAAAAACTTACTTTCAAACGCACTTCGCATTAAAGTTTTTATTTCCTTCCATTAAAAACGAGTGCAATTCTACTCTTCGAATTTGCACTCGCTTTTAAATTGAACATCTTTTTAAATTGGAGTGAAAATAAATGAATCATCTAATAGCATTAGGAACAGGTCATGCTGCAGTAACCAAGTGCTATAACACATGCTTTGCTCTTTTAAATAAGAAGAATGAGTGTATATTAGTAGATGCTGGTGGCGGTAATGGTATATTAATAGCTTTAGAAAAGGCTAAAATCCCCATCCATAAGATTCATCACGTGTTCGTAAGCCACAAGCATTCAGACCACCTACTCGGAATGGTCTGGATTATAAGAATAATCGCTTCGTCAATGCTCTTAGGTCAATATAGTGAGAATCTATGGATTTACTGCCATAAGGAGCTTATGGACAATATCAAAACACTCTTAGGTTTAACACTTGATAAAAAAATAACTGACTTAATAGGAAGCCGAATCCTCCTAATCCCAGTTGATAATGGGGAAACGGAAAATATCTTGGGGCAGGCTTTTACTTTCTTTGACATCCACTCTACCAAAACAAAACAGTTTGGCTTTAGAGCCAAACTGAGTAATGGAAAACTACTTACCTTTCTAGGGGATGAACCCTATAACCCATTATGTAGGAAATATGCCTTAAATAGTGATTGGCTTTTAAGTGAAGCTTTTTGCCTCTATCGTGACCGTGAAAGATTCAAACCCTATGAGAAACATCACAGCACCGTTAAAGATGCTTGCGAACTTGCTGCTCACCTCAATATTAAAAACCTTATACTATGGCACACAGAAGACACTAATTTAGCTCAACGAAAAGACCTTTATACTGCCGAAGGGAAGAAATATTACAACGGAAATCTGTACGTTCCCAATGATTTAGAAATTATTACATTATAACCTCAAACTGATTTCCCGCTTCCCAATCATTGGTCGACTTTCAAGTCATTTAAGCTGCTGATTATTCCGAAAAAAATCTTGCCAAGGGTCATTGCCGCAGATTCTCCGGAGCGCCTCCGCCATATCGACACCGTTGGGAGCTACAGTGTCCAGTTCATCCCACGCGATGGGCATGGACACCCCGGCCCCTTTCCTCGCTCTCAGGGAATAGGGGGCAATGCTGGTAGCGCCTCTGCCGTTGCGAATCCAGTCGATGAATATCTTGTTGGTACGCTTAGCCTTTCTCACATTGCTTGTGTAGCGATCAGGCCACTTCTGCTCCATCACTTCGGCAACGCGCCTGGCAAAATCGTGAAACCCATCCCATGCAACGGCAGGTTTTAACGGAACGACGACATGGTACCCTTTGCCGCCGCTGGTCTTGAGGTACGAGTTCAGGGAAAGCTCGGCAAGAATAGTTTTCGTATCCCGCACACCCTGGCGCACCCTGCTCAGATCCATTCCCTCATCCGG
>JAUZPJ010000139.1 GCA_030706025.1 Bacillota bacterium
GATTAAAAGGGCACAACCGGGCGCATAAACTTGCTTCATTCAGAAATCCTCCATCAAGCTTAATCTCTATAGAGATATTCTAAGTCAATTGCACCCGAAAAATCTTCCTAAATTTGAACGAGTAATTTTGAAGAAAAGTCAGAGCACTAAATGTTTGGGCAAAAAACTAACTCCCATCCGCCAACACACTCTAGGCAGAAGGCCCACCTCCGGCTTTATCAAGGCGTTTATTTCTTCTTGAGCTAGCAAGGGGCAAGTGGGCGGGGTGATTTGGGATCGGGGATGTGGCTGGACTTCCTGTGAGAACCAATACCTTCATCATCAATACCTCCAAATCAATACAATAATAAAACTGGAGTCACCAGCTCTGTCAGGCACAATGGTTTAATAATTGAGACAAAGATTAGTCAACTTTTAAAACAAACGATGGAAGAAGTTATTTGAAGGAGATAAATTATAAGTTTGGATTTAATAAGCGTTTTACAATTCTATTTTAATTCTCTAATTATTCTCTAGGCAATCATACCTTCCCGTTCTTCCCCTAAGCTTGGAATCGAAAAGAATATGTAAAAAGTTGTTCCACTCGGATTGGAATCAACTTTAATTTTGGCGTTATGCGATTCCACAATCTTGTAACTGGTTGCTAACCCTAATCCAGTTCCATAATCTTTCGTCGTATAGAATGGAATTCCAAGCTTATTCATAGTTTCGGGGGGGATACCGCGACCTTCATCCTTAATGGCTAGCACTACTTGGTTATCTTGCAAATAAGTTTTAAGTGTTAGACAACCGTATTCTTGCATAGCTTCAAGCCCGTTCCGAGCTATATTTAGAATTACTTGAGTAATTTCCTTTCTATTTAATTCGAGATTTGGGATTTCCCCTGGTATATACTGAATTCTCTTGTTTTGATTAAACGTGTCAGCTTCTAAAAGCGGGTAAAGATGTGTAAGAATGTTGTTGAGACTTTGGAGTTTCAGCTCAGTTTGCTTTGTTTGAGCTAGGGATAAAAATTCTGTAATTATTTCGTTCGCTCGATCCAGTTCTGATATCATCAGTTCGAAGGTGGATTTTTGTTTAGCATACTCAGGTTTTATACCCATCAGCTGCAGGTAGCCGCGTACGGTCGTCATTGGATTCCGTATTTCGTGCCCAATTCCAGCAGCCATTTGGCCTACAAGGTTAAGACGATCTAGTCTAGCCATTTCATCTCGAGCAACTTTTTGGTCTGTTATGTCTCGGAAATAACAGCTGAGACCGGTCTCTGTAGGGTAAGCACTTAGCTCAAACCACTTATTTCCGAAGGCTTCAGAAAGAATTTCAAACGTCATCGACTTCTTTTTGTTCATGACTTCATGATAGTTTAATAGGGCGATACCATTGACGTTAAAGGTTTCGGTTATTTTTTTGTTCAACAACTCATCCCTAGACCTTCCAAAAGCTAGTTCTCCCGCACGATTGATATACGTAAAGTTAAAGTTTTTGTCAATCGCAAAAAAACAGTCGGTCATGCTCTCGAGAATGGTAGCCATTTCTTTTTGCATTCGTTTTATTTCAGTTACATCATTATAAGCGATTAAAATACATTCTTGGTCGTCAATTTGAATCGTTTCAGCAGAAAGAATTGCCGAACCTTTAGAACCAGATTTTGTCACAAGGGAACATTCATAGTTTTTCACAGATTCATGTTCTTCAAGAGTTTGTACGATTTGATGAAATTCATTATCAGGCACACCTAACTCGATGGGTGTTTTACCCATTGCTTCTTCACGGGTAAAACCTCTTTCGTCAAGGAAACGATCATTCACATCAAGATACCGAAAATCAGACTTTCGAAGGATGGCCATCATATGAGGACCTAGTTGAAACGCTTTTCTAAATCGTTCGGTTGCACCTTTTAGTTTCTCCTGTTCCTTCTTTCGATCGGTGATATCGTTAATGATCGCAACATAGGCGTATTCACCGTTAGGCATCTGAAAACCAGACAAGTCAGTGGTCAAGTGCTTTTTATCGTCTGTTGTGATTTCTCTATGAAGATGTTCTGTTGTCTCTAACTCTAGGTTATCATGGTCTAGTAAGAGAGTTGGATTTTCAATAAACTCGTACGACTTGCGTTGCTTGTTGAGATTTTTACTGAGCAGGATAGGTCCATGGTTATTAAAGATCATTAGGTTAATGGGGCTGGAATTTATTATCGTATTGAGAATAGATGCTTTGCCAAAAAATTCATTGGTCCAGAAATAGAAGTTAAATATGATGGTCGTTGCCAATGGGGTTATGATCAGATAAGGAACAGTGACAAATCGAAGAACTTTGACTGAATTGCCCTTCCACGGGGGAATAAAGCCAATGATGAATAAAAAAATACAGGCCATGGCGATACCGATGATAAGCCAAAAGAAGGGTTTTCTTCCATTTTGGTTACTTTTGATGCGTTTACCTAAAAAAGTTCCAAAACAAGCAAACACGATGATGCTTGTAACCCCTCCCATTGAACCAGTACCGCCCATATGGTACCGATAAAGTGAACTAATAATAGCAGCTATTACTGCAGTAACTGGACCACCAATAAAGCCAGCCATGGTCATGGTAATATGACGGAAATCATAAAATCGGCCTTCAACGACTGATATTTGGCCATTTATTACAAAGATAGTAATAAGCCCGAACATAACACCTAAAACGTAAGGAGAGTATTTTTTATTAAGAGATAAGTTGATCCATATGATAATACCGGAGAGGAACAATACATTTAGTACATTCGATAAAAAGGCATAGTACAAATAAACTACCTCCCATTTTGCAATAAAATATCGACAGTTTAAATTGTACTCCCTAAAGATAGTAAAATATTGTCGGAATATCTTGTCGAACAATAACAACGATTTATATTATGACTCATATTGTGAACAAAAGACCTAAAATTAATTTTCTATCTACCTAATACGGAGCAATCACATCCTACATCCGGACAAAAATTAGGACTTAATGCTGCAATAGAAGCAGATAGAGCGGGTGAATATGGACGAAAACTCAGGCTATCATAAATATGGCAGCAATTGTTCTCGTCAACTAATTTAAAACGAAACAGTTAACGAGTTTATAATTGAGCAAGTTCTTTGCAACCACTCCATGGAATCTGATTCCGAATTGATCCCGATCTTATTTAAAGCTCGAAGATCGCTGATTGGGCATGGATATGCTGCTAGCCTGAGATAATGTTAATCCCTTTGTTTCAGGAGCTAATCCTACACAGACTATTAACCCAACAAAGGTAATTACAGCCATAATAACCATTGTTGTACCTACACCAATAGACTTTAGCAAATAAGGTAAGGCAAACGTTCCAATAGCCGCACCTATACGACTAACAGCCGTTGCGATACCGACTGCTGAAGCTCGAATTTCGGTCGGAAAAAGTTCATTGGGATAGACCCACTCAAGAACGTTTGGACCACCGGAAAAAAAGGCATAGATCGAAAAGCCGAGTATTATGATCCAGGGATTAGCCGTGGGAAATATCCCCAAAATCAACATTCCTAGGGCCATAAACGCAAAACAGCTAATAATTAACGGTCGACGTCCCCATGTATTAACTAAAAAAATTGCCGGTACACAACCTATAAGGAATACTGAACTAATAAGTATATCACCCATTATGGCAAATTTACCCGTAGCTAAACCAAACTGATTCAAAATTACGGGTCCAAATGTGTAAATGGCAAACAACGGCACTATTTGACACATCCAGAACATTCCGGTAAAAATTGTTCTTTTTAAATACTCAGCTTCAAATATCTTACTGAATTTTGTCTTTTCAGTTGTCTGTTCTAAATCCGAAAGTTCTGCATCAGGTCCATAAACCTTCTTTAGGACAGCACGCGCTTCTTCAATACGATTTTTACTAACTAACCATCTTGGGGATTCGGGCGTACCAAATCGTCCTAATACTATAATTATTGCAGGAATGGCCGCACTCCCAAGCATCCAACGCCAGCCCCCAGCTACATCATATAAGGCGTAACCCACAATATCAGCAACCGTGGCCCCTACATACCACATAATCATCAGTATCCCTAACATAAACCCTCTATACTTCCTAGGAGAAAACTCAGCTAATAACGACGTTGCAATTGGATAATCAGCACCTACCGCCATACCGATAATAAACCTTAAGATAAACAATTCCGTGGGAGTGTGAACAAACATTTGGACAATTGAGCAAACAATAATAGTAACAAGGTCTATCATATACATCAGTTGACGACCCATGAGGTCTGTTACATATCCAAAGATGGCACCACCAATAAAAAGTCCAAGCAAGGAGGATGCCCCAATCATTCCAGTCCAAAATGAATCAAGCCCTAATTCTGGACCTAACTGACTTAAAGCTGAGCCTATAATTACTAAAATGTATCCGTCCAAAAAAGGTCCGCCGCTACAGAAAACTGTTAACTTTTTCAGAAAAGGACTAAAACTGGCCTCTTCAACGACTGAGGCAGGCTGCTGAACTGTCATAAATTTTTCCCCTTTCTAATTTTCAATTTTTTAAGGGTTTAGTACTACGGTCCTAAATGATCGTGGTGCGTGAAAGTTAGAGGTGATTCTTTTCATACCTCTGGTTTCTGTCAACTCCGAAAAATTTTTATTTAACTTTTCTAGGATTTACTAATGAGCAAGGTACACCACACATGCATTTTCCGCATGTATCCCCTACCCCAATCGGATATACCGGAATAATCTTGTCATAAATTTGTTCATTACACTTTTTGCGATCAAAAACCACTGTACTATCTTGTATTAGGAAGGCATTATTAACACATCTATTTACACATTTTTTACATGAGCCGTTATACTTATAAAGACAATACTCCTCATCGGTTCTCGTTGTGGGTGTCAATTCTATATCAGTAACAACACTCCCCAATCTGCCACAACACCCGCTCTCCGTAATAAACATGTTATTGAGTCCAAATTTACCAATTCCCGAAATATAGGCAACACTTCTATGGGACCAGTCACTGATCAATTTTACCTCGTCATAATTATACGTTGGTGGAATTAATGAAGACTTGAAGCCTTTGGCAGTTATCTTTTCGTATAAGTATTTGGTTAAATCATCGATTAAATTATTTGTTTCAATGTAGGAAATGTCCCACATCCTTGAACTTTCCTCTTCAGCAATGTTACTCTCAACAATCTCCTTGGAATAAGGTATGAAGAAAGTTATCACCGACTTAGCATTTGGCACAAGGTCCGAAGGAAGGGCGTGACTAGGCCCAATTATTTCTTTTAATTTAGGGAATAACTCATCCTTGGCATCTGCAAAGCCAATTATAGGGTCTCGCCAATCGGTTTCACAGTGCTTTAACTCTTTATAATTCTTAACATATTCCGTGATTAATTCTGCAATTTCCCGATTCACATTAATTCCCCCTAATTTATATCCTCTCGCCCCTGAGGTTCTCAGCAGCCCTCATCTCTGCCCTGTTTGCTCATGATATTTTAAATTCATAAAATTTTCTAATTTATTTTATATAATCATCTTAACATAGTATTGATTGTCCATTTCGCTACATGTATGCTCGTTTTGCTTCATTTAAAGCATTCCTTTTTCATTTGGCCTTTTTGCTATTTTCTGTTAACTTAACGGGCAAATCCAGAAGTATACAACGCGTGGTAATGGCTGTCAAAACAATTAGGCCTCCGATAATTGCCCAGAAGCCGGGCTTTTCACCTAAAAATATTACGACCCATAGCGGGTTAAGAATGGGTTCAATGGCGGGAATAAGAATGGCTTCAAGAGCAGTTGTATGCTTAATCGCTTTAGTATATAGAATGTAGGGTATACTGAGCTGAACAACTCCGAAAATAAGCAATTCGACCCAATCAAACGTATTAGGCCATCCAGTTGTTAGAAATGGAAGTCCAATGATAGCGGTAAAAATGTTCCCTAAAAAGATCGATTCCCAAGGAGAGCCGTCTTTCTGCATGCGTAAGAAAATCGTTTGTAAAGCATAGCAGATTCCGCCAAAGACACCAAAAATATTTCCTATTAAACCTGTCGTGCTCAGATTATCCAAAAAGAATAACACCATACCGCCAAGGACTGTAAAAACAGTAACCCAATCTAAAAATCTCGTTTTTTCTTTCAATATCCAGCTGCTTAATAATGCAACATAGATTGGAGCCGTATATTGAAGAAAGATCGCATTTGCTGCTGTTGTTGCTTTTGTAGCAAAAATAAACAGTATACCCATTCCTGCATTCGCTAAAGCTGCAGCCATCTGAGCACCGGACCATGTGATTTTAGGTTTACCTAGTAGAACCAGAAAGACGACTGATGCAATAGCGCTTCTCACACCGGCAATTGCTAAGGGATGGGCATTGACGGATTTAATCAGAATACCGCCAAGACTCCAAGAGATAGCGCTAATGACCATAAAAAGAATTGCCTTCCGTCTTTCATTTTTAAACGTTGAAACATTTAGATGAGGATCAAGATTCAACTGATATCTCCCTTTCTAAAATTGGATAGGTGAGATATTACAAAGGCAGGCTATCACCGACGTGGGTGGTAGCCTTTCCTTTAAATAATGAGATTAACGCATCTAGCCCTTTAGCCCATCGGTCAATTGTTGATCAAAACCTCAACCGATAAAGTAGTCCGTCAATTTATTCAGGATATCTGCGGGCATTTCCGGCTTGGAATAACTCTCCAACATCTTGTCCTGCTTATTCCGAATGTTATCTAATACTTTGGGATGTTTAAAAAGCATACCTGTTTGTTCCAAAATAGTCATAGTATTAGTTTTCAAGCATAGACGCTCTCGTACATCTTTGGATCATAAACGGCTTTTCTATTAGGACATTCTTTTGAACATAACATACAATTCTCATAGTTTGCGTTGGAAAACCAAATGCCGGAAACTGTTTTCATAGGCAACATTAAAGAACTTTTCGTCAGTCTGACACCGATTAGTTCTTCGACATTACCGATAATTGTAAACAGCTTGCGCTGTTCCTGGATGGACCAATCGACAACAGAACCGGGATTCATTTTTGCAAC
>JAUZPJ010000014.1 GCA_030706025.1 Bacillota bacterium
ACAAAAATTCCTCGAGAAGATTTTTTAATCATCTCTTAATAGTTGGGGGATATTTCATATGAAGATCAAAGATCTATTTATCAACCAGTCTATTATCCAGTCAATGCTCTTGAAGGTTACACTAAGTATATTTACTTTCCTGATTTTATTTATGTTTTTTTACGGCGATGTATATTGGGAGAAACAGCAACTAAAGTTAAGTTATAATTTGTTGTCAATTGCATCCAAAGCACAAATGGAGATTGAATCTCAAATGAGCAGCCTTGAAAAGCTTAAAAAGAGCAACGATATAAATAACGAAGAAAAAATAAAGAAGAAAATAAACGATATCGTAGGAACTATCATTGGAACTGAATACAATTGCAAGATAGAATTTTATGATGCGTCGTGGGAATTGCTGTCGCAAAATAAACAGCAACTTGAATTTGGCGAGAGATCGATTAATGATATATCTGTAAACTTACCGTTGTACAATAACGGCGAAATTGTAGGGTTTATAACGTTTTATACAAAAGATACTAACTACATTTTTGATTCATTCTATAGTTTTGGTCGAATATCAATAATAATTCTAGGATTATGTATAATATTTATACTTATGATTAGAAAAAAATTTAATCAAATTGGATATTATCTTAATGAGTTCTGCAAATTAGTTACTGAAACTAATTACTATGGGGAACAAGAAAGAATCCTATTGAGGTTACCGGAACTAAAACCGATATTTCTAAAGATTCTATTTTTTACGGATACTCTAAAGCAAGTTAATGCGGATTTGAAATCATCAGAAATTAAAATCACTCAAATAATCGACGGAATCTCAGATGGTTTTTGTGCTTTAGATCGTAACTGGAGGTTCACATTTGTTAACAGTAAACTTAAGAAAGTTACAAAAGAAGAGTTCATGGATCTAATAGGAAAAAGTATCTGGGAGGTATTTCCACACTTAGTGGGTTCAACAACCTATGAAAAAATGCAGGAAGCAATGGCCCAAAACCACTCAGTTCATTGGGAAGAAGGTGGATTCGCGATTCCCGATCAAGAGCACGAATTTCATGCTTACCCCTATATGGAAGGATTAACAGTATTTTTTAGAGATATTTCTGAGCTCAAGCGACATCAGGAAGAGCTTGGACGTTTAGAAAGATTGAATCTCATAGGCCAGTTGTCAGCGGGAATCAGCCATGAAATAAGAAACCCGCTTACGACGGTAAAGGGATTTTTACAAATATTTGGGACTAAAGCCAAATATTCAGAAGACAAAGAGGTTCTTGAATTAATGATCTCTGAAATTGATCGGGCTAATGCAATTATTTTTGATTTTTTGTCTTTGAGTAAGGTGAACTCAGATAATATTAAACTCCAAAATATTAATCAAACAATCCGTAATTTATTTCCCATGCTCCAAGCGGATGCTTTTACTAATAATAAGCAAGTTGTTTTAGAGCTGGATGATATATTGCCTGATATTAGATTCAATGAAAATGAAATTAAACAGCTTATTCTAAACCTAGTTCGTAATGGTTTAGAGGTTACCCCTCAGGAAGGGAGAGTTTATATTAAAACCTTCGTCAAGGAAGATAACGTTGTTTTAGCAATATGTGATCAGGGACCGGGAATACCGCAAGAGATACAGGAGAAGATCGGAACTCCATTTTTCACGACGAAAGAAACCGGAACTGGTCTGGGGTTAGCAATATCGATAGGGATTGCCCAAAGGCATAATGCTGTTTTTAAGTTTGAAACAGGAAAGAATGGGACAATTTTTACGATAACATTTCCGGCTTTAAAAATGAATTAACAGGGAAATTTGAAAACAACTGGGGGGAGTAAAGCTTCCCTCAAAAGGTTCGACGCCATAAATGAGTAATTACTCCGTAAATATATTATTTTACTCATTTAATTTCAGCAATTACTCTGGTATAATTCTTATAATGCAGTCTTGCTTTAGCTAAGAGCAAAGTGCATGATACTCGATTAATGACCTAACAAAAGATACGTTAAAGAAGGAGAATTGTGGTTATGGCCGACAAAATTCCTATATTGCAACATCCCTGGGTAGGTGAAAAACCATTTTTCGGGGAGTTAACAGACAAACAGTGGAAAATACTCAAAGCAGCACTGAAGGTGTTTACAGAAAAGGGGTATAGTGCATCAACCACGAGCGAAATAGCGAGAGAGGCCGGAGTGGCAGAAGGAACGATCTTTCGTCACTTCAATACTAAGAAAGAAATTCTACTGGCCACGCTAATTCCCCTGATGCAAAACTTTATTGGCCCTGGAGTAACGAATTCGTTGCACAATCTTCTCTTGGAATATGATCATTTGCCAATGGAAGATGTACTTCTACTCATTTTGGAAGACCGACAAAAACATATTTCAGCCCTATGGCCTTTGCTGCGAGTTGTTATTATCGAAGCCAATTATCACCCTGAACTAAAAGAAGTCCTCCTTAATAATGTGGTAACACTTGCTCAAGAGTCTTTATTAACTTTTTTAAAACAGCGTCAGAGTAAAGGAGAATTGCGCGAGGATTTAGATGTCTGGGTCATGATGCGAAGCATTGTGGGGGCCTTTGGGGCCTATCTAGTGTCCCAATCCTTGTTTCCGGAACGCGAGCAGGACCATGACAACCGACAAGAACTTAAGGTGATCGTAGATCTATTTCTTAGGGGAACCCAAGCACGCTCTTGAGTGGGTTAAGGAGGAGGAAACGCCATGAAAAAGAAAGTTTTATTAATATCCGTTGTGCTTGTTCTTATTGCCTTATCGGTTTGGGGTAATAAGTATTATAACCATCCCTCAGATACCAACTTATATTCCGGTACGATTGAAGCAAATGAGCTTCCTATTCAACCAGAACTAGGTGGCCGAATCGTGGAATTGTCCGTAAGCGAAGGTCAAGCCATCAAACAAGGTGATATTATTGCCAAATTGGATGACAGCCAAGCTAAACTGACTTTAGCCACAGCGAAAAGTCAGCAAGTACAAGCTCAAGCAAAACTTACTGATTTGATAGGAGGTGCGAGGGCGGAAGAAATTCGTCGTCTGTCATCCTTGGTAGAACAGGCTAACGCGAATCTGGCAAGTTTAGATCCAAATCTTAAGTTCGAGGAAAATAATCTGGCCAATGATCAAAAGCTTTTGGAGAGCGGTGCAATTAGTAAACAGGTTGTGGATGCTCAACAAAACAAACTTGACACCTTAAAGGCCCAGTATGAAAGCGCTCAGGCAAATGTTAATGCCGCCCAGGCAAGCTTAGATGAAGCTCAAGCTGGAAACACCCAACCAGCGATCCAGGCCCAGAAGGCAGCTGTTGAGATTACAGTCCAGTCTGTGAAATCAGCGGAATTAGCGTTAGGCAAATTGATCATTAGGAGTTCAACGAGTGGTCAAGTTCTCTATCGGCATGTTGAGCTAGGTCAGGTGGTCAATCCTGGTACGACGTTGGTGACAATGCTAGACCCCAATGATTTGTGGATTAAAATATATGTCCCAGAAGCTAAACTAAGTCAGGTCAAAGTAGGAGGAACAGCTGATATCACAGTGGACTCTTATCCTGGAAAAACCTTCAAAGGAACTATTCAGTACGTTAGTAACCAAGCAGAATTTACCCCTAAGAATGTACAAACTAAAGAGGAGCGGACGACGACTGTTTATGAAGTCAAACTTAGTGTTACAGAAGGTAAGGAACAATTGAAAGCAGGAATGCCAGCGGATGTGACTCTGCACTAAGAGGAGTTGAAGGAAATTGAATTTGGCCATTGATTGCCAGGGTTTGATTAAGCGGTTTGGCACTTATACGGCGGTCCAAGGGGTTACTTTCCAACTCCCAGCCGGGTCAATTATGGGTTTTGTAGGGCCAAATGGTGCTGGGAAAACAACGATTATTCGTATGGTATGCGGAGTTCTGGTACCTACAGAGGGACAAGCTACCGTTCTTGGCTACGATGTTAAAACTCAACCTGAAGAGATAAAACAGCGTATTGGCTACATGTCCCAAAAATTTAGCCTCTATGACGATTTAACCGTTAACGAGAATCTTGATTTTTATGCTGGAGTCTACAGTCTCAAAGGAAAAATGGCCCGAGCTCAGAAGGAACGGGTGATTGAACGAATTGGTCTAAATGAACGAACTCCTCAGTTGGTTGCGTCTCTCTCCGGCGGTTGGAAACAAAGAGTGGCCTTGGCTTGCGCTTTGTTACATAATCCTCAATTACTAGTTTTGGATGAACCGACGGCCGGGGTAGATCCGGTCTCTCGACGGATTTTCTGGGATTTGATTCATCAGCTTGCCCAAGAAGGGATGACAGTTTTGGTCAGTACTCATTACATGGATGAGGCTGCTTCCTGTGATTACCTTGGCTTTGTGTTTTATGGACGACTAATCGCACTTGGTACTCCGGAGGAAATGAAAAAACGCGAAGAGAAGGATAATTTGGATGATCTATTCATTTATTATGTTGAGCATGAAGCTTCAGATGATCCTCGCAACCTAAGGCTCAAAAAGGGAGGACGAGGCTGATGCTGCGATTTTCATGGGTGCGTTTTATGGCAGTGTTAAAAAAGGAATTCATCCACATTCTTCGGGATCGTGCAAGCTTAGTCATGGCCGTTGCCATGCCGATTGGAATGCTCCTTTTATTTGGTTATGCTGTAAATACGGATGTAGAGCACCTTCCCACTGTGGTTTGGGACCAATCACAGACTTCTGATAGCAGGGATTTTATTATTTCTATGCGCAACACCCAATACTTGGATCCAGACGATTTCGTCCAAGGCTATGGGCAGATTGAAGGCTATCTAGATAGTGGTAAAGCACGGGCGGCAGTGATTATCCCTCCGGATTTCGGTAAGCGATTGCAAGGGCAAGAGCAGGCAATTGTTCAGGTTTTAGTGGACGGGTCTGATCCTACGGTTGCTAGGGCAGTCATGTCCGCTGTTCAGATGCTTGGTTTGAATAAATCATTGCAGCTTCAGAATCAGCGCCTTATCGCAAAGGGAACTGCGGTTGTTGCGAGCACGCCGCTCGATATCGAGACAAGGGTCTGGTACAACCCGGATATGAAATCAAAGAACTTTAATATTCCAGCTTTAATTGGTCTAATATTACAGAATGTAATTGCTATGTTGACTTCTTTTTCTATGGTGCGGGAAAAGGAACGTGGCACGATGGAGCAGATGGTCGTTACCCCTATCCGCTCCCTGGAGTTGCTTTTGGGGAAACTCTTCCCCTTCGTGTTTATAGGATTTATCTCTCTTTCCTTGATTCTTGCGACAGGAATCTACTGGTTTGGAGTGGTGCCGTTAGGAAGTCTGCCGCTTCTTATTCTCTTATCCACCATTTTCTTGTTTACTATTTTGGCTATCGGTCTCTTAATCTCAAGCGTTGCCAAGACTCAGTTGCAAGCAATGCAAATGACCTTTATTTTGATCTTGCCGTCTATTCTGTTATCCGGCTTTATTTTTCCAAGAGAGACGATGCCAAAGTTGTTACAAATCATGGGTGGCTTGTTACCTTTGACTTATTTTTTGGACATCGTGCGGGGAATTTTCCTTAAAGGCGTGGGAATCAAGTACCTTTGGCAGGACACCCTTATATTATGCGGGTTTGCGATTATGTTGCTAGTTATCGCGGCTAAGAAGTTTAAGAAAAACCTGGATTAGGGCCTCTAAACACAAAATACGACGGAAAACCGTCGTATTTTGTGTTTAGCTCCAACAATTTTAGGCCAAATCAAAGAGTTCCCTTAGTTCTTGTTCGGATAATTTAGAGAGCATAGTTTCTCCTGGCTGAATGACCGAATCAACCAACATTTTTTTCTTGGTTTGCAAGGTGTTTATTTTTTCTTCAACTGTTCCTTGAGTAATTAGTTTAATAACCTGCACAGAGTTTTCTTGACCAATGCGGTGAGCTCGATCCGTAGCTTGGTCTTCTACTGCGGGGTTCCACCAAGGGTCGTAGTGAATGACCATATCAGCTCCGGTGAGATTTAATCCTGTGCCACCAGCTTTTAAAGATATGAGGAAGACCTTTCCAAGTCCAGCATTAAAGGAATTGGCCATTTTTATGCGTTCTACCGCTTTAGTTAAACCCGAGAGATAAAAATGCTCAATTTTTTCTGTGCTAAGATGGCTTTGGATGATATCCAGCATTGTTGTGAATTGAGAGAAAACTAGGATTCTGTGGCCACTATCTAGGGCGTCCGCAAGGATTTCTTGAAATAGCTGCATTTTACCACTCTCACCGTTGTAATTTTCTATGAACATGGAGGGGTGGCAGCAAATTTGCCTCAGCCTAGTTAGGGCGGCAAGAATCTTTATATGGCTTTTATTGAATCCCACGGCAGCAATTTCTTGGGCAATTTTGCCTTTCGCTTCTTGCAAATAGGCTAGGTATAATTTCTTCTGTTCTTCCGTTAAAGGAGCATTGATGACTGTTTCGATCTTGTCTGGCAGTTCCCTTAAGACATCTTTTTTTAGCCGACGTAAAATGAAAGGGTTGCAATGCCGACTTAATTCAGCTAAGGGCAGAGGGTCTTCCCCTTTAAGAATCGGTAGTTCGAATTTCTTGCGAAATTCTTGGTGGGAGAGCAGATAGCCCGGCATAATAAAATTGAAGAGCGACCAGAGTTCGGAAAGTGAGTTTTCAATGGGTGTCCCTGTGAGGGCAAAATAGCCTTTGGCTTGAATCTGTTGGACTGACTTTGCATTGAGGGTGAGCGGGTTTTTAGTATGTTGTGCTTCATCCAAAAAGCAATATGAGAATTCAAACTGGCTAAACTTGTCAATGTCCCGACGCAAAAGAGGATAGGAAGTAACCACGAGGTCCCATTGGTTATCGATATTTGTTAATTGAGCTTGTCTTTCCTGGGGAGTACCTTCAACAACCAGAACCCGTAAATCGGGGGTAAATTTTTTGGCTTCCTCTTGCCAATTGTAGATGAGTGAGGTGGGGGCGATAACTAATGCTGGTCCGGGGGCAGAGGACTTTTCAGATAAAATAAAGGAGAGGACTTGTAACGTTTTGCCTAGCCCCATGTCATCAGCTAAAATCCCTCCCAAGCCAAAAGAGGCCAACGTTTTCAACCATTTGAAACCAGTTTTTTGGTAATCTCTCAATATGTGCTGAAGCTCAGTTGGAATTTCGAACTCACCGTCTTGGGGCTCTAGGATGCTTTGAACTAATTGTTTAAAGGCCTGATTGCGTTGCACTCCCGGTAGGTTTTCTTGGCGTAAAAAACTGTCAATATACATTGCCCTGTATTTCGGCAGATTAAACTGTGTTTGATTGAGATCATTGGCATCAAGATTTAAGTTATCCAGAAGTTGAGCCATAGAGGTTAGCTCAGGTTGGTTTAAATCAAGGAAGGAGCCATCCCGAAGGCGGTGATATTTTTTCTTGAGCCGAAGGGAGTGAAAGATGTCAGCTAATTCGTCGTTTTCGATGTCATTGTATTGGAAGGCAATCTCCAATATGTCTAGAGTTTCATCGAGACGTACATGACCAGAGAATGTCGACGAGGTTCGGATTTTAACTTTAAATTGATTCGAATAGTAGAGTTCAGCTAAGTTTTGAAGTTTGGGAAGCCAGTTTACGGTGAATTCAAAGATTTCATCATCGTTCTCAAGGTGAATGTTCCCTTGGGAGACGATAAAATTTGCTTGTTCAAAAATGTTTAGGATCGTTCGCTCCTCTTCGACTGAGCGGATGAGAATCTGTTCATCGGATGATATATTGTTACTTGTTTCCCGAGTCGAGGTGAACGGATTAATGACTATATCACCATAATGAAATTCTAAGCGAGCAGTAATACCTTGATCCCCAACGCGATCAAAGTAAATTTTGGCCAGTAGCCTTTCGTGGTTGAATTTCCCTTCTAAGGCGGGGTCTATAGCTATTGGACCAAGTTTGTCAATTAGGGGTAGAGCTTCCGAAACGAAAAATTCTTTCTGTGCTGCGGGAATACGAATAGTTGTCATGGAGCCTTTACGGAGGGCCGTTAAAAGCGGGGGGAGAAGGTCCCTTTGGGTCGGGGAAGCAAGATAAATCGTTTGGCGATAGGCATAATAGCTCCCATCCGAGGTAAGTTGGAGGGGTAATTCATCGGTGCCTAGAGCCAATGATAAATCTAGACCTTCGGTTTGGAGGGAAAATTCCATCGGCAGCCCTTGGCGATTGATACGGGAGGGTTGAGGGGATGCCGCCCCTATTCCCCAACGAAACTCTTTATTTCCTAAAGCGTCTAGAAACTTCGTCAGGTAGTAGCCTGTTAGGGGCAGGGATTTTTGATTGAGTAGGTTTATGGTATAAAAGGGCCCTTGCATTTCCGTTAAGGCCATATGTTGATCAAACATTTCTAACAACATGCAAATCAAGGGTTTATCTTCCTCTTTAAAGGTCTGATGCGTGGGTTCAAGGCTAAACTGTTTACCGAATTCCAGTGATCGTCCAGTTCTGAGTGAGGAAAGGAATTGTCCAATGTCCTTAACAACGTAGAGGCGATGTTGTCCCAGTTTAAATTGCACATAGGCTGAAAGTCGGTGCCCGACATTGATTTGGAGTTCCACATCCAGAGTTAACTCTTCGAAAGGAGAATTTGTGCGATGGTCTGCAAAGACTGCCAAGAGGTCCTCAACGACGCGGTTCTGAACTACGGGATCAGGCCAGGCCGTTGGCAGTCTTTGTTGGGCAGCTTTTAAGACCGCGATAACATGCTTACATGCTCCAGGATAATCAGTAAAAGCCGGACAAGTGCAGCGGTAAGAGCGTACAGAGGAATTTTTATCAAAAGATACCTGCACGGAATAGCGTAAACCACCCACGACGGAAGCGCTAACTAGTCCTTTATCGGATGAGAAGTCGAAATTACGAACTCTATTAGCTAAGTAGTAGGAAACGCCTTTATTATAGACACGGTCTGAGTAGGCAAGATCCAGGATTTTTTCCTCGGAAATATTAAAACGAGACATGATACTACTCCTTTGGCAGCAATATTTATCTCAAATAAAGGATATCTATTAAGAATATCATAGGTAAGGGTTGCTAGTCTAATTTTTATGATTAGTCAAAGTTTCTGTAGTTTTAGTCAATACAAGATCTCTTTTTACGCAATGAAAATTCCATATGGCTAAGGGAATTTATAGATAAAGTATAGAAATTTATCAATTGAAAAAAGGGTTTTAAGGCACCGTGGAGAATGGAACACAAGGAAAAATATGTTTAAGCGAGAATGGAGTGGCTGCATCGTGGTTAAACAGGTTAACAAAGCAGAATCGGTAATAAAATTCGGAATACAAAAAAAGCTATGGTTGGGTTTTACCGCCGTTTTGCTGCTTACTTTGATTGTCGGGGGTTCGGGTTATTTTGGTATCAATATGCTCAAGACCCAGGCTGATGATCTAGGCGTGCATTGGCTGAGAGGAACGACTTCTTTAGCGAAAGTAGTTGAGGATACGGAAGACACACGGCGCACACTATTGATGGGATTTACAATGCGTGCCGATGCGAAGATGTTTGAAGAAAATAGAACTCAATTCTTAGATTTTAAAGCTAAATGGGAAAAGGATTTTACGACATACGCTAACTATGTTACAACGACTGAAGGTAAAGCAAGAAATGAAGCAATGAAGAAATCGTTCAATGAATACATTGCGAATGCCGATCAAGTATGGAAATTGGTTGAAGAAGGGAAAGATGTCGAGGCTCGTCCTATTTTAACCAATACGAGTAAGGCTAGTTTTGACCAACTTCTTAAGGAGATGGAGGCTCAGATGGCCTTTATGTCGAACGGAGGAGAGCAAGCGGTTACTACAGCGGTGTCAACAGCTAGTATTGGATTTAGGATCCTCATCATTTTTACAGCCATAGCCTTGTTATTGGGAGCAGTTTTAGCGATTCAGTTAGCTCGTCATATTAGTCGTCCGCTAGCAGCGGTAACTAAAGTAGCAAAGACTGTGGCTGAGGGAGATTTAAACGTAGAAATACCATCAATTAAAAACCGGGATGAAATTGGTGTTTTGTCAGCAGCTGTCGGCGAGATGGTCCATTCCCTTCGAGAGGTTATTGGTGAAGTTCTAACTCAATCAGAGAGTGTGGCAGCTACGAGTCAGGAATTATCGGCTGCAGCTGAGCAAGCCACAGCGGCCAGTGGACAGATAGCAGAAACCATAGCTCAACTTGCAGCGGGTGCAACGGACCAGGCTCAATCCGTTCGGGATACAGGTATTATCGCGGAACAATTGTCTGCAAGTGCTCAACAAGTGGCAGCTAATGCTAAGACCGTTGATGAAAGCAGTCAAAAAACGGCTCGTGCCGCTGAACTGGGAGCTCTTCAGGCAGAAAATGCAGTGCAAAAGATTGAGCAAATTCGCGAAGCTTCGGAACAGACGGGAAAAGCCGTTATGAATTTGGGGGACCAATCTCAACAGATTGGACAAATCGTGGACGTAATAAAGGGGATCGCCGATCAGACAAACTTATTGGCCTTAAATGCGGCGATTGAGGCCGCTCGGGCAGGCGAACAAGGAAGGGGCTTTGCTGTTGTCGCTGAAGAGGTACGAAAGTTGGCAGAACAATCTTCAACCTCGGCAACGCAAATAGCAACCTTAATTGGAGATATACAAAAAGAAACTGAACGAGCTGTTCGAATGATGGAAAAAGGACAAGGGGCTGTCGATGACGGTGTAGAGGCCGTTAATTTAGCGGGGAGTTCCTTCCATACTATCGTGGAAGAGGTGAACATGGTTGTTAAGCAAATTAAGCAGGTGACAGAGGCTACGCAACTGATGGACAGCGGAACTTCCCAAACGGTTACAGCGGTGGAACACATAGGAGTCATTGCTGAGCAAAGTGCTGCAAGTGCCCAAGAGGTTTCCTCTGCTTCGGAGGAACAGGCTGCCACTATGATTACTGTTAGCCAATCCGCTGAAGCTTTGGCTAAAATGGGAGAAACCTTAATGAAGGCGGTTGAGAAATTCCAGGTCTGAGCAGGATTTTGGTCTAAAAACAAGAATAAATGTCGAGAACGCCCTGCCTAGTAGAAACTAGTGGACATTGTGGTATGATATACTTAATGATTAATTATGCTAGAATATGAAGCTTTGGGGGGATGTTCCGTGCTTATTACCTGTGACAACAGCATGCAAATGGGCTATATTTATCTAATGCCTAACGAAACGATCGATGAGTATACCCTCGATAAAAGTGATATTGGATTTTTTTATGATATCGATAGTCTCAGTATTCCAAGGATTAAGTGGCTTGGTATGGGGAAAAATCTCAGTCAAATGCGTTTGGCAACTAAGACGTATCGGGAAGCTGTTAATAACGCTTTCCACTGTGAATATTGGAATGATCTTGATGGTGAAGGATATATGATAGGTATTGAACTCTATTTGACTGAAGAACAGCTCTTACCTTTAGTGGCCCACCAAGCATTTAAGCTCTATGATGTACGATGGCGCAATCGTGATTTCAGAGTGCTTACCTTGGACGCCTATCACGATGTTCTCAATAAGAACAACGTTATTTATTCCTTAACCCACGAAAAAGACGCCTTTGTGATCCTCTCGATTGATTCTTTATCAAAAGTTGCTAAAGTTATGGCTCTAATCTCTGCAAGGGATGATTTATATCCCCTGGATTATTTGCAGAAACCCCTGTTTATGTTAGCCAATTCAAGTCGCTATTTTGAGGAATAATACCAAGCTATAAGATGCTCAATGTCTTTGAAAGGCATTGAGCATTTTTATTTCAAAAGCAAGGGGTAAAAAGTTAATAATAAGTTTTGTAATGACATGGGGTGTTATAGTACAATATAGTTTAATGGGTGTAAAGGACTTACCTAGTATAAATGCTGCTGTTGGATAAGATCGAAGGAATGTGTTAATCTCGCCGAAGAAAGAGTAATGAACGAAATTTAGAAGAGGGGTAAAAGTAGAATTATGCTTACAGTCGAAAAAATTGGTGGAACATCTATGTCACAGTTCCAAAATGTGCTTAAAGACATAATAGGGTATCCTAACTCACAAGGTTTTCGCTTTGGCCGAGTATTTGTTGTCTCTGCTTATGGAGGGGTAACCAATATGCTCCTTGAAGATAAGAAGACTAAAGCCCCCGGTGTATATCAACGCTTTGTACAAGGCGAAAATTACGAGATTGAAATGGATCATTTACTGGAAGAGACTCTTAAAATTAACGAGACGTTTATCGATATAGGTCTTGACTTTGACGTATGCCGTGGATTTCTTGAAGAACGTATTATGCAGGCAAAAGCTTATTTAAATAGTATGGAAGATATCGTGGCGTCCGGATATGTTGAGCGGGGCAGCATTTTTTCCGCTGCGAGAGAGTTATTGGCGTCGATTGGCGAAGCTCATTCTGCGTTTAACACAGTTAACATACTTCGTAATAACGGAATTCCTGCAGAGTTAGTTGATTTAACGGGTTTTCGTGATTCTAAGCAACTTTCCATAAGCGAACGAATCGAGAAATCCTTCAAGAATGTCAATCCTCTGGAAGCGATAATCGTAGCTACGGGCTATACCAAAGGAATAGAAGGGATTATGCGGGAATATGAAAGAGGGTATTCGGAAATTACTTTTTCCAAAATAGCGACTCATCTACAAGCAGATGAAGCGATTATTCATAAAGAATTTCATTTATCCTCTGCCGATCCCAAAATTGTCGGCGTGGATAAAGCCATCGTTGTGGGTAGGACGAATTATGATGTTGCAGACCAACTAGCGGATATTGGAATGGAGGCCATTCATCCCAATGCGTCAAAACCGTTGGAAATGGCAGGAATTAATCTTCGCATAAAGAATACTTTTGAACCTGATCACCCGGGAACGGTTATATCCAACGATTATATTGGTCCTCAAGCCAAGATAGAAATAATCGCCGGGTCCGATAAAATTGTAGTTCTAGAAATCCACGATACATCAATGGTAGGAGAACCGGGGTTCGATCATGGGATTATGATGCAGTTTAAAAAATATAATATTAGCTACATTATGAAAACGACAAATGCTAATAGCATTTCACTCGTCATCTGGCAAGCTGACCTTGATCAGTCCTTGGTCTCCGAACTTAAAGAAGAATATCGAACCGTAACAGTGCAGGAGGCCGCGATTGTTTGTGTCATTGGATCTAATATTGCTATGCCAAGAATTTTAGCAAGGGCAGCCAATGCTTTAGCCAAAAACAATATAAACATTAAATGTGTGTCACAATCCCTGCGTCAAGTGAATATGCAATTCGTCATTGATCGGGAAAAGTATGTCAAGGCAATTACATGTTTGAATGAAGATTTATGCGTAGCGGATTACTAATTCTTGCTATGGGACAGACTCATTGATCATAAGAGCCGGCCTTTGGAGGTTGAGAACCTGAATTAACGGGTTCTCTTCTTTATTAATTGGACGTAAACCTTTTGTTGAACTTTTACGCCAAAGTATGGGCAAATGAATTTGACCAATGTTCGTTAAGAGCTTAATATTTACCAATAGATACAAAATAGCGGTATGTAACAGAGTTTGTAAAGAAGCAGTTGAAAGGAACTAATTATGAATACCGACTCAATAACACGGGGTAAAGAACGCGGTTTAGGCATTAGATACTACTTGACGAGCAAATACTGGGTCATCGCTATCGCCCTGTTTTGCGCAGTTCTCTGGGGGAGCGCCTTTCCAGTCTTGAAAGTCAGCTACGTTGAGCTTGGAATAGCAACGAATGATCAATCGGCCATCATTATTCTTGCCGGAATGCGATTTTTCTTGGCCGCGATTCTAATTTTTATGATCATCGTCGCTGGAATTCGTCAGTCACCTAAAGTTAGGGGAAAAATGCTGCCTCAACTATTTTTATTGGGGTTGTTGCAGATTAGTTTGCAGTACTTCTTTTTCTATAATGGCCTTGCTCATACCTCAGGTATGAAGGGTGCCATCTTGTCTTCGGCTAGTACCTTCTTTGTAGTTGTCTTTGCTCATTTTGTCTATATCAACGATCGTTTGAATTGGCGTAAGCTCCTTGGGCTTATTGCAGGTTTTGCAGGGATTGTTATGATTAATGCTGGAGCACGTTTCACTCTCGATTTCTCTTGGCGGGGTGAAGGTTTTATGATTTTATCGGGTTTAGTGAGTGCTATAGGAACCATTTTAGCAAAACGCCTTTCTAAGGAGATTCATCCTTTTGTAATGACGGGATGGCAAATGTTATTAGGATCCTTGCTCCTTATTGCGACGGGATTACCCGGTTTGAAGCCACAGGCAATGGTTTTTACGAATCGTGCCTTTCTTCTTCTTATATATTCCGCCTTTCTTTCCGCAACCGCCTTTTCTCTTTGGTATGCTATTTTAAAATACAATAAAGCGGGAGAAATAAGTATTTACAAGTTTATGACCCCTGTTTCCGGAGCAATGTTATCGGCTGTATTTATTCCTGGTGAGAGTTTAACCCTCAATATGTTTATAGCCTTAGCTCTGGTTGCGTTAGGGCTAATCATCGTTAATTATCAAAAAAGATTACCCAAAGAGTTGCTTCAAAAAGAAGGCCATTAGCGGAGTTTTTTCAATGTATAGTTGATTCAAACGGTTGCAGAAACTTTAAGGGTATGCTTAGGTCGATAGTTCAAACTAAAAAAATTTAAATTAGAATACGAGAGATAGGAAGTATATTATGGGAAAAACGTTAGTATTAACCGAAAAACCATCTGTTGGTCGTGAGGTCGCTAAGATTCTTAATTGTAATCAAAAAGACAATGGATGTTTCAGGGGGCCCAAGTACATCGTGGCTTGGGCTTTAGGACACTTAGTAACGCTCGCTGATCCGGAATCCTATGATTCGAAATATAAAACTTGGAGGCTCGAAGATCTACCTATGCTTCCTGAGAAAATGGATTTGGTAGTTATGAAAGAAACCTCAAAGCAATATGCCGTAGTGAAAAACCTAATGAGAAGTCCTGAAATTGATGACCTTATTATTGCCACTGATGCAGGGCGAGAGGGCGAACTCGTAGCACGCTGGATTATGAAAAAGGCGGGTTGGCGGAAACCCATTAAACGGTTGTGGATTTCTTCTCTAACTGAGCGAGCTATCAAGGAAGGATTTAACAATTTAAAACCAGGCAAGGATTATGAAGCACTTTATGCAGCAGCTGAATGCCGAGCAGAAGCTGATTGGCTGGTTGGATTAAATGTGACTAGGGCTTTGACCTGTAAATATAATGCCCAACTCTCCGCAGGGAGAGTTCAAACTCCGACGTTGGCAATGGTTGTGGAACGAGAAAATGAGATTAAACAGTTTATTCCGAAAGACTATTGGTCAATTAATGCCTTGGCAAACAGCTATACCCTTCGCTGGCAAGACACAAATGGTCAAACACGTCTCTTTGATAAAAATAAGGCAGATGCACTTGTGTCTAAATTGAATGGACAAACAGGGGAGGTTGTGGAGGTCAAAAAAGAGGCGAAGAAGGAACTGCCTCCTTTGGCGTATGATCTTACAGAATTACAAAGGGATGCCAATCGTAGATATGGATTCTCTGCCAAAACGACGTCTTCAGTTATGCAGCAACTCTACGAAAATCACAAATTAGTTACCTATCCACGCACGGATTCCCGTTATATTAGTGAAGA
The DNA here is from genome assembly GCA_030706025.1 of Bacillota bacterium. Lineage (GTDB taxonomy): Bacteria > Bacillota > Desulfitobacteriia > Desulfitobacteriales > Desulfitobacteriaceae > Desulfosporosinus. Next base: position 15,640 of record JAUZPJ010000014.1, read on the forward strand.
TATCGTATCAACTTTGCCCGAACGTTTAAAAAGCGTTGCCCTTGGGCCTTATGTGGATTTGGCCCGTGGCATTTTGCGAAATAAGCCAATCATTACGAAACGGTTTGTAGATGGTTCCAAAGTATCGGATCATCATGCCATAATTCCAACCGAACAACCCCCTACGTTGTCTAGGCTTAGTTCGGAAGAACTGAAAATATATGATTTAATCGTTCGACGATTTCTTGCAGTGCTCTCCCCCGGGTTTGAATATGAACAGACGTTAGTCAAGGTAGTCATAAGAGGGGAGATTTTTACGGCTAAGGGGAAAGTCGTCAAGCATATAGGATGGCGGAAAGTATACGATGGAAGAGAGGACTGGGATGATGAAGGAGCGAACGGTGAAAAAGATCAAAATCTCCCGGAAATTTTCAAAGGGGAGATTCTTAAGAACTTACAAGTAAAGCTCGTTCCTGGCAAAACGAAACCTCCGGCTAGACATACAGAAGCGACGTTGCTTTCGGCTATGGAGCATCCCGGTAAATTGATTAACGACCGAAAACTAAGGGAAGCGATGGATCAAAGTCATGGGTTGGGAACACCTGCAACTCGCGCGGAAATTATTGAAAAGCTTTTTAATTCCTTTTATATGAATCGACAGGGCAAAGAGATTATCCCCACGTCTAAGGGAATTCAGCTCATTGGCCTGGTCCCACCCGAACTTAAATCGCCAGAGCTCACCGCTAAGTGGGAACAGCAATTGACAGAGATTAGCAGAAGTCGTTCCAACAGTCAAGAGTTCTTGAAAGGGATGCGTCGGTATACAACTCAACTTGTGTCAACCGTGATTGGGAGTACTCAAACCTTCAGACACGACAATTTGACAAGGACAAAGTGTCCTGAGTGTGGAAAGTTTCTTCTTCAAGTTAAAGGCAAAAAGGGCGAGATGTATGTATGTCAGGATCGGGAATGCGGTTACAGAAAGGGTATTTCTCAAACTTCAAATGCAAGATGCCCTGAATGTCATAAAAAAATGGAGATCAAAGGAGAAGGGCAAAATAAACTATTCACTTGTGTCTGTGGATATCGGGAAAAGCTGTCTGCTTTCACGAAACGCAGAGAAGCGGAAAAGGGTACCTCAAGTAAGAGGGATGTTAGTACATTTTTGAAGAATCAAAAGGAGGATAAATTAATTAATACAGCCTTAGCCGATGCCTTGGCTCAATTAAAATTCAAAAAGTAAAAGTATACTTTAAACAAAGAACCTTTTATACAACACAAATAGAATTATTGGCTTTAAGTATATCAAAAATGATTGACAGAGCTTGTATTGCATTATATCATTTGAGTTAACTGAGTTTCGAAATCCTGTTTATTATAGTTAAGTTATTTAATGATCAAATGCTGTTCAATAATTAATCACTAAATGGAAATTATTAACTATTTTACCCTAAGGTTAAGGATATTTCGTAGGGGATTTTGAGTTAACAACCTTCGGGTTAAGTCTAGAAATGGGGGGTGAAGCGGGTAACTTAAAAAAGAATAGTAACGATACCAATATGAAAAGAGGAGGGGTTAATTAAGAATGTCCAAAAAATACTTAAAGAAAATGGCAGCGACTCTCCTAGTCTTAGGATTGGCTGTCACCGGGTGCGGCAATCAGGCCGCAGCACCATCTGGTTCAAGTAGCTCTCAACCGGAAGCAACCGGTGATGCAATTAAAATCGGTTTACCATTGCCTATGACTGGCTCAGAAGCGACATACGGAAAAGATATGGAAAATGCCATTAAAATGGCTGTTGATGAAGTTAATGCTAATGGCGGAGTTAACGGTAAGAAAATTGCTACTGTTACAGGTGATGATGCTTGTGACCCACAACAAGCGACGGCAGCTGCCAATAAGCTAGTTTCTGCAGGTGTTGTGGCAATTGTCGGAGGATATTGCTCAGGTGCAGTTGTCCCGACGTTAACAATTTATAATGAAAAGAACTTACCTTATGTTGTTGAGGCAGCTAACTCTTCCAAAATTGTAGCGCAAAATCAAGGTAATACTTATCTAATTAACGGTACAGCCGTGCACCAAACCCAGAAGGCTGTCGAACTCTTCAAAAAGTTAGGTGCTAAAAATGTAGCGATCGTTGAACAAGGGGATGCTTATTCCTCTGATTTGGCTAAGCAGACTGAGTCGGCTTGGAAAGAGGCTGGGAATACCGTTATTTCCCATGACGTAACGACTAAAGGGGAACAGGATTTTTCTTCCTTAGTCACTAATTTAAAATCTAAGAACGCTGACTTAGTTTTCTGGACTGCTTATTACGCGGACGGAGCGCTTTTAATCAAACAACTGCGTCAAGGTGGATATAAAGGCGCAATCGTCGTTGGGGACGGAAGTAGTGATCCGAAACTTGTTCAAATGGCTGGCCCAGCTGGAGAAGGTACGTATGTACTCTCACCGCCAGTTGCGGAATTCTTGCCTGCAGCGAAGCAGTTTGCGGATGCTTATAAGGCTAAATTCAATCAAACTCCCGGAGCTTATGCGCCACTGGCCTATGACGGCATGAAATTGATGGCTGATGCTTTAAAACGGGCAGGGAGTACAGACGGTAAGGCAATTATCAAAGCTCTAGCGGATACTAAAGATTATGCTGGCTTAGCTGGCAAAGTAACCTTTGCAACGGACAAGACTTTAAAAGAGAGTAACTTCATCGTACTTCAAATCAAAGGCGGAAAATTTGTATTGCAATAATGCAGTTGTAGTGTAGAGAAACTGTTTCTAAGGACGACTGGGAGGTTAGCCCAGTCGTCCTTAGGTAACCGCAGGATACTAGATTTTAGTACAAGCTTTCTTGGGTGGCTCAAATAGGGTTAAGGAGTGCACGATATGTCAGTGTTTTATATCGTTATTCAGCAGATCGTAAATGGCTTAATACTGGGTTCTTTCTATAGTCTCGTGGCACTTGGTTATTCTATGGTTTACGGCATTATTAAGTTACTTAATTTTGCGCATGGTGATATTTATATGGCGGGAGCCTTTGTGGGTTTTGGCGCTCTGGGCATTTTCGGAAGTATATTAGGTGTCGGTTGGGCAGGAATTACCGTTGCCTTATTAATAAGCATGATTCTCGTAGGAATTTTGGGTATGTTGGTACATCGGCTTGCCTATCAACCGCTCTTGAATAAACGGGCACCGCGCATGTCGTTGTTGATCACGGCTGTTGGAGTGTCCTTTACGTTGTTTAATGGGGTTATGGTTTTGACCAATGGAGAGTATAAAGCGTTTACTACTAGCCTTGGCTATGAGGGTATTAGTATTGGGCCTGTTAATATCACGTATACCCAGATAGTTATGGTTGTGGCTACGGCAGTTTTAATGCTCTGTTTGTACTGGTTCATCAATCGCACTATGTACGGCAAAGCTATGCGCGCAATCGCTCTTGATCAGGATGCTTGCCGTTTGATGGGGATAAATGTAACAAAGACGATCAGTCTAACCTTTTTTGTTGGTTCAGCCTTAGCTGCCGCTGCAGGAGTTATGGCTGGAGTATATTATGGGAGTATTCATTTCTATATGGGTTTTATTATTGGCTTGAAGGCATTCACCGCGGCGGTTATCGGTGGTATAGGCAGCATTCCCGGGGCCATGCTGGGAGGACTTATTTTGGGGTTATTGGAAACCGCCGGGACTCAACTTCCATTCATTGGCACAGCGTGGAAGGATGTTTTTACCTTTGGGATCTTGATCCTTTTGTTGGTTTTAAAACCAACTGGAATTTTAGGTAAGAGCGAGATTGAGAGGATGTAGAGAATGGGTAATTCTGGAGGCTTAAGAGATCGTTTAGGACAAGCACTAGGTGACAGTAAATTTCGTGGAGTTTCCATTACGGCACTTATTATTGTCGTCGTCCTTCTTCCGTTGGTTGCCAATAACTATGTAGAAGAAGTGATGACGAATACCTTTTTCTATATCATTTTAGCCCTAGGGTTAAATATTGTAATAGGGTATGCCGGCTTGGTTGATCTGGGTTACGCCGCATTTTTTGCTGTTGGCGCCTATACAACTGGAATTCTAATGCAATTTGGTGTGAACTTCTGGTTAACGATACCAATTGCGGTATTATTTTGTGTTATTGCTGGAATTATCATTGGAGGTCCTACTTTGAGGCTGCGCAGCGATTACTTAGCTATTGTAACCTTAGGGTTTGGAGAAATTACCCGGATTGTCGCGCGCAATCTAAAAATTACGGGCGGCGCAAGTGGTCTCGTTGGTATTCAACGACCAACTTTTTTCGGGCATACACTTTATCAGATAACAGACTTCTATTATACATTTTTTATTTTGGTTATTTTGGCCGTTATTGTTGCTGTACGGCTCCATAATTCCAGACTAGGACGGGCTTGGCAATATATCCGTGAGGATGAAGATGCTGCTGAGGCCATGGGGATTGATCCGGTTAAAACAAAGCTGCAGGCCTATATGATTGGCGCCGCTTTTGGTGGAGTAGCAGGAGCATTTTTTGCCGTAAAGATGACGGCTATCTCGCCAGAAACCTTTGCCTTTACCCAATCTACGCTGGTTCTTTTAGCTGTAATTCTTGGCGGAATGGGTAAGATCCCTGGCGCGATTCTAGGTGCGGTCTTCCTGGTTTTCTTTCCGGAAATTTTCCGAAGTATCGGTCAGATGCGGATGCTTTTCTTTGGTATCATGCTGGTTATTATTATGGTCTTTCGTCCTCAAGGACTTTGGCCAGAACGAAAACGTTAATGTCTCTTA
>JAUZPJ010000140.1 GCA_030706025.1 Bacillota bacterium
CGATCAATGAATTCTCTAACGGGTGCCGGGATTTTTACCTCTCCCCCTGTAATTCCGTTCCGGGACAGGACATACGCAAAACCGTCAGTTTCCTGGGCGACAGCCTGAATGTCCTGCTCACGACTCGTCTGGGCAATCATTGGAATAAACATCAAGCGCTTACCCACTAGTCTTTTGGTTCTTGCGCGGAGACCCTTGCCTTCTCCCCAAGGTAAATCAGGCAATATGAAACCATCAACCCCCACGTCAGCTGCATCTTCGATCAATCGGTCCCAGCCGTAGGTAAGCAACGGATTAAGATAACTCATTAAAAGAAGTGGCGTCGTATGGTTGGTCCGGCGAAATTCTTGGACAATATTCAATGTTCTCTTAACCGTCATTTTATTGGCCAGAGCCCTCTCCGCAGCGGCTTGGATAACCGGTCCATCAGCCATGGGATCACTAAAGGGAACCCCCAGTTCTAATATATCCACCCCATGATCAGCAAGTCCCTTCAAACGACGCAAACTCACCTTATCGTTCGGATCTCCCGCCATGATATAGGAAACAAGTCGTGTTACCCCAGTAGGTTCAGCCTTAAAAACAGCATTAAGTCTTTCACTCATGATTCGCTCCCCCCTTCCAAATATTGAGCAAGAGTTTCTACGTCTTTGTCTCCTCTCCCCGACAAATTTACGACGATCACCTGATCCTTGGAGAGCTTCGGCGCTAGTTTTGCTGCATAAGCAACGGCATGTGCGCTTTCTAAAGCCGGCAAGATACCTTCTGTTTGACACAGTAAAGTACAAGCTTCCAAAGTTTCATGGTCCGAGATACTAACATAGTCTGCTCGACCACTGTCTTTGAGATAGCTGTGTTCAGGCCCTACTCCTGGATAATCGAGCCCCGCGGAAATGGACGTTGTGACTACGATTTGTCCATCGTCATCATGAAGTAAATAACTATAAGCCCCATGTAAAACACCCGGTTCACCAAGGCACAGTGTGGCAGCATTTTCTCCTTTTTTACTCCCTGTTCCGCCGGCTTCCACACCTATGAGTTTCACATCGCTATCGGCGATAAACGGATGGAAGATACCAATCGCATTACTGCCTCCTCCGACACAAGCTATAACGGCATCTGGTAACTTTCCTAACTCATTTAAAGCCTGTTCTCTCGTTTCGTGGCCGATTACGGCTTGAAAGTCCCTCACGATACTTGGATAAGGATGAGGCCCAGCCGCTGTTCCAAAACAATAAAATGTTTCTCCGACATTAGTCACCCAGTCTCTTAAAGCTTCATTAATGGCATCCTTCAGCGTTCGCGAACCAAGCGTCACCGAACGAACCTCTGCACCTAATAAGCGCATACGCAACACATTTAAATGCTGTCTGTGGATATCTTCTTCTCCCATGTAAACCACACATGGTAAACCAAACAACGCGCACGCTGTGGCTGTGGCCACCCCATGCTGCCCCGCGCCGGTTTCAGCAATGACTCTTTTTTTGCCCATCCGTTTGGCGAGGAGAACCTGTCCCAAGGTGTTGTTAATTTTATGAGCACCTGTATGGTTGAGGTCTTCTCTTTTAAGATAGATACGTGCTCCTCCAAGTTGTTCGGTTAAGCGCTTGGCTTCGTAAAACAGAGACGGTCGTCCAACGTACTTTCTTAAAAGCTCTTTAAATTCTTTTTGGAAGTTTTCATCACGACAAGATTCAAGATAGGCTTCTTCCAGCTCGCTTAAAGCTGGTACTAACGTTTCTGGTACATAGGCACCTCCAAAGGGCCCGAAGTGCCCACTCGTTTGGTCTCCCTCATCCGTTAATACATGAATTTTTTCCATTTCCATTGGAAAGTCTCCTTTCGTACTTTTAAACTATTCTTCGTTTTGCCAATACCAGCATAAGAACCCTATTGAACAAGTAAAACAAAAGGAGCCTTCCATCCTCAAAGGACGGAAAACTCCGTGGTACCACCTTAATTGTATTAGTTCGCTCTTTCTTCTCATCCAGTCCAAACAAGCTATTCATGCCTTGGACTTTTTACAGAGAAATAAACTACCTAATACCTCTTATCGTTCAGGTACGGAGAAAAATTTGCTCTCGATACCCTCGTTTCTATAACGGGAAACCCCCGGAATCACCTACTAACCATTCGGCTTTCGGATCACACTTCTGAGAACCATTCTGTCAAAGAGATCTGTATCAGACTTTCACCATCTCTGACTCGCTAAAACACTCCCACAAGACATACTTTTCCTCATCATCAGCTACTTTGTATACGATGCATAGTTTGCGCTATTATAAAACGACCAATCTATTATTGTCAATAATTCCTTAATTCTCTTTTTATTTGCTGCCTGAGGAAAAAAACGGTTGCTTTGCATCTCGATCCTCAGCAATCCGGTTTTTTATTTGAGATTGCACACCAAACTCAAAAATTAAAGGATAGATCCTTTTAACTAACTCTGAGGGTAGTTGTAGTTTTTCGGCTAGGTCTATTAACCGCTGAATAATTTCCTTTTCTCGGTTAGAATCCTTGACTCGATCCAGGCGTTTTTGTTCCCCTATTTTTCTGACAAGCTGCATGCGAGCCGATAGCAGTTCAACGATAGTTTGGTCCAAATTATTAACCTTGGAACGTAAGGATTCAAGAGTATCCTTATCCTTTTGACCATCAAAAGCAAACACTCTATCAACTGATTTGGCCACTGCCTCTAGCTCACACGCCAGTTGGACAAACTCCGCTGGGTACAAAGATTGGGGGCCATCGCTCAAAGCTTCTACCGGATTAGGGTGCATCTCGATTAGCAGACCGTCAGCCCCTGCAGCAAGAGCTGCCTTTGATAAAGAGAAAATCAAATCTCTTCTGCCAGCAGCATGACTTGGGTCAATTATGACTGGTAAGTGAGAAAGCTCTTTAACCACTCCTACAGCACTCAGATCCAATGTGTTTCTCGTACTGGGTTCAAAGGTGCGAATTCCCCGCTCACAAAGTATAACTTGAGAATTTCCAGAAGCAAGAATATATTCGGCGGCCAACAACCACTCTTCAATCGTTGCAGACAAACCTCTTTTCAGGATAATCGGCTTATTAACGTTTCCTGCCAGTTTTAAAAGCTCATAATTTTGCATATTTCGTGTGCCTATTTGAACTATATCGACCTTGTCGACCACTAAATCCAGACTTTGGGCATCAACGACCTCTGTAACAGAAAGTAGGTCCTGTTCTTTAGCAGCTTGAACCAAATAATTGAGACCCTCTCGACCTAAACCTTGGAAACTATAAGGAGAAGTGCGAGGTTTGAAAACTCCACCGCGCAGGATCTTGCCTCCCGCCATTTTCACGGTTTCTGCCGACTGGCTCATCTGCGCACTTGATTCCACTGCACAGGGCCCGCCTATTAGAATGATTTCCTTTCCTCCAATCGTTACGCCGTTAACCTCAATTGAAATTGTACTTTTTCCTAAAGTAAGTCCCGCCAATTTAAGATCGTTCATCCTTCAATAAGCCTCCCTCAAATTTACTAATTTGCGGGGTTCTTTCTCTGCACGTTCCATTCGAGCAAATCTCCATAGCTGAATATGAAAGGAACGAAGCGTGGACACAAAAACAAACGTCTGCCCTATAATAAGGACAGACGTTAATCTGCGGTACCACCTTAATTAATGCAAAAATATGCATCCTCTCATGCAGAGTGCCAACACACCCTCAGCCCAGTAACGCTGGCTTTGCGTTGGTAGCTACTAAAGCCTAAACTTTTTCGCCCCACCCTCAGAGGCCCATTTACTCGCTCCGTTACCTGTCGAGCTTCCACCTTGCTCAACTCTCTGTAAGGTTGGTCTTGCGATGTTACTTCCTCTTCAACGGTTTAGGTAATGATAGCACTTTAACCCGAGAATTACAAGGTGGACTAACAAAAACATCGCAAAATGTCCTCCGTTATTATGTTTGAAAACGTGTATAAATGCTTCGGGTACAGCAAAGAGTACCTTTAATAAACTTTTAAAATCGGAAGCCAAACGATATTTGCCGGGAAACCCCATGAAACTGATGCGGCACTAATCAGATCTGAAAGGAATGATACTCATCGATACCCAGAATACCGCTCGCAGAAGAATGGAACGAACTTATGAGCAATTGAGTCCTTTTGAACTTAAAAACAAATTAATCAGCCTCGCCAATAAACATGGTGATACTAGTATTTGGTCAATGCTAAATGCTGGAAGAGGCAACCCTAATTGGACTGCTGCAACGCCGCGAGAAGCCTTTTTTACTTTAGGCCAGTTTGCCGTAGAGGAAACTCGTAGAACATGGAAGGATCATGATCTGGCAGGTATGCCACATAGCGAAGGGATTGCCAAACGACTAGAGACCTACCTTGAAGAACACCCCGAGGCACCAGGAGTTACATTACTTAAAAACACCCTCGATTATGGACCCAAACAACTAGGATTTAACCCTGATGCTTGGATCCACGAACTAGTAGACGGGATCATCGGGGATAACTATCCGGTTCCAGACCGTATGCTCGAGCACCTCGAACAAGTTGTAAATAACTATCTCATCCAAGAGTTATGCAATCATGTTTCGCCACGCGGCAAATATGATTTGTTCGCCGTTGAAGGCGGTACAGCAGCCATGTGTTATTGTTTTGATTCCTTGATTGCTAATAATTTACTATCCATCGGAGACAAAATAGCTCTTATGGTACCTACTTTTACTCCATATCTTGAAATCCCTCATTTATCACGTTATCAGTTTGATGTCGTAAGAATTAATGCCCTAGAAATGGATGAGAGGGGTAACCACACCTGGCAATATCCAATTTCGGAGATCGATAAGCTAAAGGATTCAGATATCAAAACCTTATATGTCGTTAACCCAAGCAACCCGCCCTCTATCGCGCTAAGTGATCAGTCAAAAAACCACTTAGTTGAAATTATCAAAAACTATAATCCGAACTTAATGATCATTACGGATGATGTCTATGGGACGTTCGTCAATAACTTTAGTTCACTCCTAGCAGAATTACCCTTTAATACTCTCGGAGTCTATTCGTTCTCCAAGTACTTTGGGGCTACAGGTTGGCGTCTCGGAGTTATCGCAATCCAGCAAGAAAACGTATTCGATCAATTGCTTAAGGAACTGCCGCCTGAGAAAAAGGAGGCGCTGGCAGAGCGATATGGAACCATAACACTACATCCTGAACAACTCCGTTTTATTGACCGGATGGTGGCAGACAGCCGTCAAGTGGCCCTCAATCATACTGCAGGTTTATCCACACCACAGCAAGTGCAAATGGGCCTCTTTGCGCTTTTCGGGCTTCTTGATCATGAAAACCGTTACAAAAAGTTAACTCAAGAAATCTGTTATCACCGCCAGAAACTATTGTATGATGGCTTCGGACTTGAGCTGCGAAATGATGTTTTTGACGCCGCATACTATAGTCAGATTGACTTGTTAGTTTGGGCAAAAGCAAAGTATGGCGATGGATTCTGTGACTATTTACAGGCGAACTACGAGCCTACCGACATTCTTTTTCGTTTAGCAGAAGAATCATCAATTGTGCTCTTAAACGGCGGGGGATTTGGCGGCCCAAATTGGTCCATCCGAACTTCTCTTGCTAACCTAGATGATGCTGCATATACAAAAATTGGGGAAACTGTTAGAAGAACCTTTGAAGAGTACGCAACGTCATGGAGAGAGTCACAAACGCAAAGCGCCAAATAACTTGAATTGCGAATGATTGTTTAGAGTGATGAAGGTAAGACCAGCGGAAGGGTTGACCGTCAATAATGACGAGTCTATACTAACTTTAAATCATCAGAACAACAATAAGGAGGTATTATGAAAACTGTATTCCTTAATTCCGCAAAGCTAGACTTTGATCGCAAACTTGACTTTTCACCTATTTCCCAACTTACATCGTTAACCAACTACGATGAAAGTAACGACATGCAAATTTTAGAACGAGTTAAAGATCAGGAAATTATTATTACTAAGGAGCTGCCCTTAGGGAAGAATTTAATCTCTCAATTCCCACCCTCCGTGAAACTGATCTGTGAAGCAGGTACCGGCTACAACAACATCGATATTGCTGCGGCACAGGAAAAGAACATTACTGTCTGCAATGTTCCCGGATATAGCACAGAGGCAGTCGCTCACCTCGTAATCACCTATATTCTAAATTTTTCTTCTTCCTTAATCCTGAGACAAGTCATGGTCAGGCAAAAAAACTTCGATGACTTTAATCAATACGTAGAGCTACCTCATTTTGAGGTACAAAACAAAACCTTAGGAGTTATAGGCGGTGGCGGTGCAATCGGGCAAGCAGTTATAAAAATTGCTTTAGTGCTCGGAATGAAAGTCCTAATTTACAGTCGAACACCAAGATCTTGGGATAATCCTTCTATAAGATCTGTGTCCCTCGAAGAATTGCTTAGAAAAAGTGATTTTGTAACTCTCCACTGTCCCCTTACCTCAGACACACAGCACCTTATTAATAAAGAATCATTAAAGTTGATGAAACCGTCGGCCTTTATCATCAATACTGCAAGGGGAGCCATTATTAACGAGACCGACCTAATCGAAGCTTTACAAGCCAAGGAAATTGCTGGCGCGGCACTTGATGTTCAAGACCAAGAACCTCCGGAACCAACTAACCCCTTATTTGACATGAAAAATGTTATCCTAACTCCGCACATTGGATGGAGACGATATGAATCAAGGCAAAGACTTATTACGCTCATGGCCGGAAATATTAAGTCATTTATTCAGGGAAACCTTATGAATGTTGTTAGCTAATTGAACTCTTAACGATAACGGAAACGACAATACTTCTTTACGTTGACATCAGATTAAATTTAGTGCTCAACTCCAATTCCATTGGGAGTTAAAGCACTAAATTTTTTTATTTAACCGTCCCTCATTTTTCCTAAATTTTACATTGGTATATAAAGATCACAAAGCTTTGACCTTATCCACAAGGAATTTTCACAATTTGCACCCTTAACCTTAACATTTTCTCGTTATCCTTATTTAAGCAGCACGAAACAAGTTA
>JAUZPJ010000141.1 GCA_030706025.1 Bacillota bacterium
TTACCAAAAAGGATTAAAACCGAACATCAACCTGAGATGGGAAAATCGTCCTTAAACCTTAAAGTGCTGGAACGAGAAGCTATTATGAAAGCGTTAACTCTCGTTGATGCTGATGGTCATAAGGAGGATGCAGCAAAATTATTAGGAATTAGTAGGGCTTCCCTTTATCGCAAGATTAAGGAATACGAAATTGGGGAGAATAGAACTTTTTCTTAGGTTAAGATACCAATGAATCGCTTTTCCATGAAGAAACATGTTTCAAAGATAGACTTTTGTATCAAATTGAGATTGATTACGAAGATTGTCGAATTGGCGGCTGTTTCAGACGATGAATGGATTCGGTCTGTAAATATAGTGTCTCAAAGTGAGATTGGTGTAGCTGATAAAACAATCAATTCCTGGGAAAGATACGTTTAATCACAATGAATAAATGTTACGTACTTTTAAAAATGACTTGGCACAGTAATTGCATTCATTGTAAACCTGTAAACCTAAAGGGTCACTATTTAGTGATCAGACATTTTACCATCAATCCAAAAGTACTGAAAGGGGATTTTATTTTGAAAACGGATTTTGCAAAAGTTCTCGAACTGGCTAAGAAATATGAGCCCGAAATGAGTCGGTTTTTACGGGACCTAATCGCCATCCCAGGGGAAAGCTGTGACGAAAAAGGGACAGTACTTCGCATCAAGGAAGAGATGGAAAAAGTCGGCTTTGATAAAGTTGAGATTGACCCACAGGGAAATATTCTTGGTTATATTGGTCATGGTAAACACCTTATTGCAATGGATGCACATATTGACACAGTGGGCGTAGGGAACATGGACAATTGGCAGTATGACCCTTATAAAGGCTTTGAAGATGATGAGATTATTATCGGTCGTGGTGCTTCTGACCAAATCGGTGGAATGGCGTCCATGGTCTATGCTGGTAAGATTATCAAGGATCTTGGCTTAGAAGATGATTATACCATGGTTGTAGTCGGTTCAGTACAGGAAGAAGATTGTGATGGATTATGCTGGCAGTACATTATCAACGAAGACAAGGTTGTACCTGAATTTGTAGTAATTACTGAACCAACTGATGGCAAGATTTATCGTGGCCATCGTGGTCGAATGGAAATTAAGGTAATGACGAAAGGTGTAAGTTGTCATGGTTCAGCTCCAGAGCGCGGTGACAACGCAATTTACAAAATGGCCCCGATTTTACAAGAACTACGTGCCTTACATGAAAACCTCCTGGACCATCCGTTTCTTGGTAAAGGCAGCTTGACAGTTTCGGAAATCTTCCATACTTCCCCTTCACGTTGCGCAGTCGCAGATAGTTGCTGGATTTCTGTCGACCGTCGTTTAACTGCCGGAGAATCATGGGAATATGCTGTACAACAAATTAAAAACCTTCCTTCAGTCAAGGCAGCCGATGCAGAGGTAACGATGTATATGTATGATAGACCGTCCTATACCAATCTTGTTTACCCGACGGAATGCTATTTCCCAACCTGGCTTATCGAAGAGGGACATCCAGTAAGTACCACGTTGGAAGATGCATATAAAGGTTTATTTGGCAAGGATCCTGTAGTAGATAAGTGGACGTTCTCTACAAATGGTGTTTCGATCATGGGACGTTATGGGATTCCTTGTATCGGTTTCGGACCAGGCCATGAAGACCAAGCACATGCTCCGAATGAGCGGACATGGAAAAAGGAACTTGTGGATTGTGCAGCGATGTATGCAGCAATTCCTAGTATTTATGTTCAGGATTATGCTGATAAAATGCCGAAGGATACGGAGAATTTAGTAGAAATTAAGAAGTAAGTTAGTATGGAGCAAGGCGTCATTACTCCATTCGCACACGTTCCGTCGCTACTCCGGTTAGCGCTGAAGCTAAAATGTCTAAACCCTTATGCTTTCTGCATGTGAACCAAGACGTTTCTTCACGCATCAGCGCTAACCTCCGCTTACACGACTCCACTAAAGTACTCATTCCGTAATGACGCCTCTGCTGCGAGGATGCGAAAGGCTGGGCCACGGGGGATTTGCTGAAGTAATTTGGCCTTCACCTTAGAATAACACTTTGTGTTCAGGAGTAACTTTAGTTTTACGAAAAAGTTGGATTCACATGATTTGTAGTCCTATGGCTACTTTTGATAAATGAGATTTAATTAGGAGGAATATATTAAATGAATACAGTATTTAGGGGAAGACATTTTATTAACTTAGAGGACTTTACCCGAGAAGAATTAGATACAATGCTTGACGTTTCTTTTGATCTTAAGAGGAAGTTTGCGATGGGCGAAGATACTGATTATCTTCATAACAAAACTGGTTTTTTGATGTTTTTTGAGCAATCCACCCGAACCAGAAACTCGATGGAAGCTGGTATGGCTCAATTAGGTGGTCATGCGGGATTCTTGGATTCCAGTACGATGCAGGTTGCTCATGGTGAGACTGCAAAAGATACAGCCATCATTCTTTCTCGTTTTGGACACATGATTGCTTGCCGTTATTGCAACTGGGGCAGAGGTAATCAATACTTAACTGAAATGGCTAAATGGTCGTCAGTACCGATTATGAACCTACAGGATGACTTTTATCATCCCTTCCAAGGTTTGGCAGATTTGATGACGATTAAAGAGAAACTTCCGGATTTACGTCGTAAAAAGATTTCGATTATCTGGGCGTATGCTGAGAGCCACAAGAAACCAATTTCTGTGCCTGTAACCCAAGTTCTTCTCTTCCCTCGTTATGGAATGGATGTTTGGTTGGCTTACCCAGAAGGTTGGGAGCTTCCTGATTGGGTTATTACTCAGGCTAAAGAGAATGCTGAAAAGCATGGTGGTACTTTGACCATTACTCATGACGAAGCTGCAGCGTATAAAGACGCGGACATCGTTATTCCGAAGAGCTGGGGTAACTGGGTTACGGACCAAACTGGTGCTTCTGTTTCCGGTGCAACTAAAGTTATTGACGATGCTCTTATTGCAAATAAGAGCTGGAAGTGCACGGAAGCCAAAATGGCCACTGCTAGCAAAGATGTTATGTACATGCATGCATTGCCTGCTGACCGTAACAATGAAGTTGAAGACTCCGTTATTGATGGACCACATTCTATCGCTTATGATGCTGCTGAAAACCGTTTGCATACGGCTAAAGCTGTCATGACTCTATTGGTAGGTGGAAAATAATCGTGAGTACATTAGCTGTTGTAGCCATTGGTGGGAATTCTCTGATACGTGATAAGGCACATGAATCTGTAGAGGATCAATATCAGGCTGTTTGTGAAACCGCTAAGCATATTGTGGGAATGATCGAGCAGGGCTATGAAGTGATTATTACTCATGGCAATGGTCCACAAGTTGGGTTTATTCTTAGAAGGTCTGAAATAGCTGTTGATGTTGCTTCTATGCATCAAGTGCCCTTAGTAAGTTGTGGCGCAGATACTCAAGGGGCAATCGGATATCAAATTCAACAAGCGATGGATAATGAATTTAAAAAAAGAGGTCTTAACAAATCGGCTGTGACCATTGTTACTCAAGTAGTGGTTTCAGCAGACGACCCGGCTTTTCAGAAACCTGCAAAACCAATTGGTTCTTTTTATACAAAAGAGCAAACTGAGCTTATCCAAAAAGCGAACCCTTCATGGGTCATGGTTGAAGATGCGGGCAGGGGATATCGTCGAGTGGTCCCCTCTCCTCGTCCCCAAGAAATTGTGGAAAAGGATGTCATCAATCAGTTGGCACGTGCTGGATATTGTGTGGTTAGTGTTGGCGGCGGCGGGATACCCGTTATGAGAAATGAAGATAATTCTTTTCAAGGTGTGGATGCCGTTATTGATAAGGATTTCGCGTCTAGTCTTTTGGCGTCAGACATTAAAGCGGATCTGTTAATAATTTCGACGGGTGTTCCAACAGTTTATCTTAATTATGGTAAGCCAAATGAGAAAGCTTTAGATAAAGTTTCTTTAGCTGAGCTAAAACAATATATGTCCGAAAATCACTTCGCTCCGGGGAGTATGCTTCCTAAGGTTCAGGCAGTAATAAGCTTTTTAGAGAATGGTGGTAAAGAGGCGATTATTACTAATCCAGAATCACTGGAAGATGCTATAGCCGGAAAGACCGGAACTCACGTTTATGCGTGATTTGAGTTTCGAAACTCGAGCAACTCGTTTTATTTTCCAAGGTTAAGATATACCCAAGATAATACCCATACTTTAGATGGAGTGATACTTGCTCCATCTGAAGTATGCTCTTCTAAATGCAGATGAGATCATGAAATTCCAAGTTCTATGTTCGCGTAACGCGTATCGTTTCGCGCTTCGCAAAGGAGAAATGAACATGGGTATAGTGTTAAATGGTGGAACGATTGTTACGGCTGCAGATGTGTATCAAGCAGACGTCCGTATTGAAGGCGAGAGTATTGTGGCCATTGGTCATGAGATCAAGCAACCTGACGATCAGGTAATAAATGTGGACGGCTGCTTTTTATTTCCTGGCGGAATCGATCCCCATACGCATTTTGACCTCCCAGTAGGAGACATGTCAACTTCGGATGATTTTTCATCCGGTACGAAAGCAGCCTTGATGGGTGGGACTACAACCATCCTTGATTTTGCCACTCAGTTTAAAGGAGAAACTTTAAAAGAAGGCTTGCAAAACTGGCACCGGAAAGCAGATGGCAAGAGTTTTGTCGACTATGGATTTCATATGGCGATCACAAACTGGAACGATCAAATTGTCTCCGAGATGAAAGAAGTTGTTCAGAAAGAAGGAGTGCCTTCTTTTAAATTCTATATGGCCTATAAAAATGTCATGCAAGTGGATGACAGTGCGCTTTTACTGGCTTTACGACAGGCAGGAGAGTGCGGTGCACTGGTTTGTGTTCATTGTGAAAATGGGGATGTTGTTGACGATCTAGTGCAAAAGGCACGAAGGAAAGGATATACAGAACCACTTTACCATCCGCTGACACGACCACCCGAAGCAGAATCTGAGGCAACTTCTCGTGTTATTACCTTAGCCCAAATTGCTGACGCACCTCTCTATATTGTTCATCTCACTTGTGGAGGAGCACTGCAAGCGGTAACTAATGCTAAAATTAATGGATTGGAAGTCTACGCCGAAACTTGCCCCCAATACCTTTTGCTGGATGACAGCAGTTACAGGGCAGAGGGATTTTCTGGCGCTAAATATGTAATTTCACCACCGTTGCGTCCGATTCAACATCAAGAGGTGTTGTGGTCTGGGTTGCGCACGGGGGTATTAGATACTATAGCAACGGATCATTGTGCCTTTAATTATCATGGGCAAAAGGACTTAGGGCTAAATGATTTCAGCAAGATTCCTAGTGGAGCTCCTGGTGTGGAAACACGAATGGGATTGCTTTACACTTATGGAGTGATGACCGGGAAAGTCAATATGAATGAGTATGTGGCTTTAACTTCCACGAATGCAGCCAAAATATTTGGATTGTACCCGCGTAAAGGAACTATAGCACCAGGTAGTGATGCAGATATAGTGGTTTGGGATCCTCGTATCACATCTGAGATTACGGTAGAGAATCTCCATCAAAAAGTTGATTATACTCCTTACGAAGGTTTCAAGCAAATAGGGCAAGCGATTCATGTTTTTATACGAGGGACGCAAGTTATCCAAAACAGTCAACTTAGGGTGGAGAAACCCACGGGAATTTATTTGCACCGTAAACCGTTTCTAAGGAGAAAGGGTGGGGAGAATGTTTAATATCGAAATAAACGGCTCAGTTTATACTGTCCAAGAAGATATGAACCTAATGGAGTATCTTCGTGATCACCTTCATATCACTTCACTTAAAAATGGGTGCGGAGAAGGAGTCTGTGGGGCGTGTACAGTTTTAGTTGATGATAAAAAGTTAAGGGCCTGTACACTGACTTTGGGAAAGGTTTCCGGGAAGAAAATCTTAACGGTGGATGGTCTATCCGATCGGGAAAAGGAAGTTTATACTTGGGCGTTTGCAGAAGCTGGAGCAGTTCAATGTGGCTTTTGTATACCTGGGATGGTTATAAGTGCCAAAGCTCTCCTTGATAAGTCGCCGAACCCCACGGTACAGGAAATTAAAGAAAGTATTCGTGGGAATATTTGTCGTTGCACTGGGTATGTCAAGATAGAAAAAGCTATAATGCTCGCAGCCAAAGTATTTCGGGGAGAAATCCAGTCTAAGGCTACCATATTGCCCGGTGCCGGAATTGGAACAAGCATCCAACGAGTAGATGCCCGCGAAAAGGTGCTGGGGACGGGACAATATGTTGATGATATGTATATCGATGGGATGCTTTACGCAGCAGTACTAAGAGCTAAGTATCCTCGGGCAATTGTAAAAGGAATTGATTGTTCAGCCGCCCGCGCTTATCCTGGAGTAGAGGCAGTCTTGACAGCTGAGGACATTCCGGGGGAAAATGATCACGGACATATCTTCCACGATTGGCCGACGTTAGTTGCTGTTGGGCAAGAAACACGGTATGTTGGCGACGCTATCGTTTTAGTCGCAGCTCAAACCAAGAGGCAAGCCAGAGAGGCTTTAGCCTTGATTAACGTCGATTATGAAGAACTTGAACCGATTCTTAGTCCGGCGGAAGCTCTTGCAGATCAAGCTCCTAAGATCCATCCTAACGGGAACTTACTAAGTACGACCAAAATTAACAGGGGAAATGCTCAGGAAGAACTAGCTAAATCAGCTTATGTAGTTACTAATCACTATTCCACTCCTCCAACCGAACACGCTTTTATGGAGCCGGAGAGTGCTCTAGCAATTCCTCAGGCTGATGGGGGAATTACGGTTTATGTCGGTGATCAAAGTGTTTATGATGACCAACATGGTATAATGGGTATACTTGGTCTTCCTGCTGAAAAGGTGCGTATCATTAGCAAACTGGTCGGCGGCGGATTTGGCGGTAAAGAGGATTTAACGGTTCAGCACCATGCAGCTCTTCTGGCAATCAAGACTCAAAAACCGGTTAAGCTCACATTGTCCCGTAAGGAA
>JAUZPJ010000142.1 GCA_030706025.1 Bacillota bacterium
ACCACCTATTGCACCTTTGTTAAGACGGATCCATCACAACCTAAAGGTAAAGGGATTACTTGCTTAATCATAGAAAAGGACACCCCAGGGTTTACTATGAGCAAACCCGTTGACAAAATGGGTATGCATGGTTCCCCAACTGTAGAACTTTATTTTGATAATGTAAAAGTTCCTAAAGAAAATGTCTTGGGAGAAATCAACAATGGTTTCGCGGTTGCGATGGGGCTTCTGGCCGGCGGTCGAATCACGATTGGTGCCCAGGGTTTAGGAATTGCTGAGGGAGCCTTAGAATATACGATCAATTACATTAAGGAAAGAAAACAATTTGATAAACCACTGGCAGCGAATCAGGGCGTTCAGTTCATGATTGCCGAAATGGCTGCCAAAATAGAAGCTGCCCAGTTGCTGATTTACAGAGCTGCCTGGCTTAAAGATAACAAATTGCCTCATAATAAAGAAGCATCAATGGCTAAGTTCTTTGCTACGGACACTGCTATGGAAGTTACCACCAACTGTGTACAGTTGATGGGCGGATATGGTTATTGTTCAGAATACCCGGTTGAACGCATGATGAGAGACGCCAAAATCACCCAAATTTACGAAGGATCTAATCAGATTCAGCGCATGATTATTGGACGTGAAGTCATCGGCCGTTTCTAATTAAAATGTGAACAAACAAAAAGGGGGGTTGCACAATGGCCAGGCCTAAAGTTGTTGGACTTAGTGAAGCAATAGGGCAGATCAATGATGGTGATATGCTAACATTTGGAGGTTTTACTGTTTGGCGTCGTCCAATGGCAGCAATTTATGAACTGATTCGACAGAAAAAACGCAATCTTCATCTCGTTGAGGTTAATGGTGGAACCCATGATGATATGCTCGTAGGTGCCGGTTGCGTAGGAATATGGGAATCTAGCTGGTGTGGACACGAACTTTATGGGAAATTTGGCAGTAACTTAGCTCGAAGAATTGAAAAAGGTGAAATCCTCTATGAAGACTGGGCACATATCCATGTCTTAAACAGGTTGACTGCTGGATCCAGGGGCCTTCCCTTTTTGCCTACGTATGCTGCTATGGGGAGCGATATACTGAATCCGGAGAATGATAACCTTGGTAAAGCAGGGCTCCGCGATGGATCCAACCCCCATATTGGTAAGTATAAATATGTTATGTATAAAGAACCTTTCACGGATTCTGAGATTGTTTTGATCCCAGCTGCGAATCCGGATTGGTGTATCACTCATGTCCAAACGGTAGGTGCCGAAGGTACCGTAAGAGTAGATGGATTGAAATTTAGCGATCAGGAAGTGATCAAGGCTTCTAAACATAATATTATTATTGCTGAGAAGATCGTTCCTGAAGAATACCTGCGCAGAGAACCAACCCGCAATATGTTACCAGGTTATCTGGTAGATTATATTGTTGAATTACCTTGGGGTGCTCACCCAACCGGTTTGTTTGATGTACATGAACCTGATGGAGAATTTATCTCCAACTTCTTTAAAGCAACACGCACTCAAGAAGGGTTTGATCAGTGGGCAGAAGAATGGATCTTCGGCGTTAAAGATCACCAAGAATATCTGAATAAATTAGGGATTAATCGTCTGGAATCTCTGAAAGCTAATCCTGCTCTGGGCTATTCTTCGACAATGAAAAGGGGGTCAAGATAATGGATAGCAAAAAAGGTTATGCTAAACCCGGCGAATTTAAACCCATGGACCTCTTGGCCTGCGCTGCAGCTCGGGAGGTAAAGGATGGCGAAATAGTCTTTGCGGGGACAGGCTTACCTATGTTGGCTATCATGGTGGCTCAGCATACTCAAGCCCCTACAGCCGTCTGTATCTATGAATCGGGTTCTATTGACGGTAGACCCATCGACCTGCCGACCTCAGTTGCCGATGCTCGGTGCAGCTATCAAGCTGCAGTTGCCGATGGTCTCACCGACGTGTTTGCACAATTGCAGTCTGGCAGGGTTGACCTGGCTTATCTGGGTGGTGCGGAAGTAGATCTCTACGGAAACGTTAATTGCACCTTTATGGGCGGCCCTACTGGTAAACGGCTGACCGGTAGTGGTGGCAATTCAGATATCCATTCCTTGGCCAAAAGAAGCGTCTTGATTATGCCTCAGTTTGGTCAAAAACGTCGTTTTGTGGAAAGAGTCAGCTATATCACGTCGCCTGGTTGGAAAATTCCTCATTGGCCTGATAAAGAATGGGTTCCCAAAAAGGATGTCTATGGTCCAGCCTTTAATGGTGGACCAGCCGCTGTTATTTCTGACATGGGTGTCTATCGCTTTGATGAAAACGGCGAGATGTATTTAGATACTTATCATCCTGGCTTTTCGGCAGAGCAATGCCGTGAAAACTGCAGTTTTGATCTGAACATCTCTAGGTGTAAGGGAGAAACGCTAACTCCTACTTATGAAGAGTTGGATCTGCTCTATAAAGTCATTGACCCGGAAGGAATTATCATGAAATAAAATAGCGACAAAAAGAGGTTGATTCACTACTCCTAACTGGAGGTGAGTCAACCTCTTTTGTATTATGCCAAAGTTTCTTTAGCACTAAGCTGTACAGATAAGAATTTTTTGGAGAATGAGCTTAGGAATTTCAGATCAGATATGAAAAAGTATATTAAATATGCTAACATAGACATAATTTCCATCTCGCCCTAACAGGGCCTTAATAGTTAACTGTGACGTTTTACATTTAAATAATAGTTCAAGTAGCGATTGGAAAGTAGAGGACTCAATGACAATGGAAAATACTAAGAAAAAAGCAGATAGGTTAGGCATTATGGGTGGAACGTTTGACCCGATTCATTATGGGCATCTCGTTGCCGCGGAAATGGCACGAGGCGAATTCCAGCTCGACAAAGTGCTCTTTATTCCAACGGGGAATCCACCACATAAGGACCGAAAAGACATTTTGCCCGGGGAATTGCGGTATAAGATGGTGGAGCGTGCTGTTCAGGATAATCCTGCCTTTGATATTTCAGCCCTAGAAATTGAGAGGAAAGGGCCGTCTTACACGGTGGAAACGTTAAGAATTTTACGCCGCACTTGGCCAGAGCATGAGCTTTATTTTATCACTGGTACTGATGCACTGCGTGAGATTTTCTCTTGGCGTGAATACGAAGAAATTCTAACGTTGATTCAATTTATAGGCGCAGCTCGTCCGGGGTTTGAGGCGGGTGAATTTCTTCTTAAGGTTCAACAAGAACACCCAGAAATCGAGGGCAGAATTCATCATTTAGAGGTTCCGGCTTTAGCAATTTCCTCTACGGATATTCGTTCAAGAGTAAGGAACGGGCAACCTATACGTTATCTTTTGCCTGATCCCGTTCGTGTCTTTATTGAACAACATGGTCTTTATGCCTCGGAATTCAAAGACTTTTGAGTTTTAAAGTATAAGAATTATAAGCTTAATTAGTATTATCAACGATTCGATTCGCATACTCTTTCTGGTTTTGACCATACTAAAAGCGATCAAGGAATTAATTCTGGACAAGAGGTGACAGTGATAATGACAACAACGCTATATGTTGGCAATCTCCCGTGGAATACGACAGCGGATGAACTCGGTGAATTTTTTGGGTCTTACGGACACGTTGAAAGCAGCCGGATCATTACCGATCGAGAAACCGGCCGGTCTAGGGGATTTGGTTTTATCGAAGTCGATGAATCTGATGCAGAACGTATGACTCAAGAGCTAAATGGCAAAGATTATGGTGGACGGCCTTTAACAGTCAATGAAGCCAAGCCAAAACAAATGTAAAATCTTTGTAAACGAACGGGAGGCCCTCTGATAATTTAAAGGGGGGTCTCTTTGTCTCGTTAGGAGTAATTTTGGAGCTATATCAGAAATAACTTTTGCAGTCGAAGGGTTTAATTGGTACAATAAAACATTGAGAGAAAGATAAGAAATTAAAGGGGAGCGAGAAAAGAGTGGAATTACGAGCGGAAGAAGTGTTGACTCTAGCGGCTCGCGTTCTTTCCGAGGAGCGGTTACAACATACGTTATTCGTTGCCGACCATGCTGTAAATTTGGCAAAACATCATGGCTTGGATCAAATCAAAGCACGATGCGCTGGGTTGGCTCATGATTTGGCAAAAGAACTTCCCATTAAGGATCAACTGGATTTAGCACGTCGTTGGAACTTGCTGTATTGTCCTGAAGATGAACAAAGTCCATATGTTTTACATGGTCGACTTGCGGCTTATTGGCTAGAACATTATTATAAAGTAGATGATCCAGATATACTGGCGGCTATTGCCAATCATACGTTGGGGAGAGCGGGAATGTCTCGTTTAGAGATGCTCATTTACAGTGCTGATCTAACTGAATCAAGCCGTGATTTTCCAAAAGTGGACAAGTTGCGTCAATCCCTGTATGATGATTTAGAAAAAGGGACGTTAGCGTGTGTTGAACACACTTTAATATATTTGAGAGAAAACAATCGTTCTATTCACCCCTTAACTGAATTGACGTATGAGGATTTGCAAAGGAGGATAAAAGTTGGAACTTGATCAGGAAATTCTTAATAAAGTGGTAAACTTTGTCGAAGACAAAAAGGGTGGAGATATTTCCTTACTAGATTTAAGGAATATATCAAGGGTCTCTGATTATTGCTTGATTGCGACCGGAAATACAACGACTCAGGTCAAAGCAATTACGGACCATTTGGAAGAAAAGTTGCCTGAAATAGGTGTTCCAGTGCTTCATCTTGAAGGATTGCCGGCAGCAAAATGGGTTCTAATGGATTGCGGCGGTGATTTAGTGGTGAATATTATGACCCCGGATCAACGCGAATTTTATCAGCTTGAGCGTCTATGGAAAGATGCGGAAGTAGTCTCGTTAGTATAGAACGATTATTTAGCCCTTTGGAACGTTATACTATTAATAACTGAAGCAAACGCAAGTTAAATGCGACGATAGGGAGTAGTACTAAAGAATGGGCGGTACCACGGGAGCAATCCTCTCGTCCCTTTGGGACGAGAGGATTTTTGGCACAATTTAAGGGGGAAGGGTTTATGCAAGAGAAATATTCATTTTCTGAGATAGAATCAAAATGGCAGAAACGTTGGGCTGAGAATAAAGCGTATAAGACGGAGGAGGATTCTACAAAACCCAAATATTATGCTTTGGCCATGTTTCCTTATCCTTCAGGGAATTTGCACATGGGGCATGTTCGGAACTACTCGATCGCGGATGTTATCGCACGCTTTAAACGGATGAATGGGTTTAATGTACTTCACCCGATCGGTTGGGACTCCTTTGGCTTGCCTGCAGAAAATGCTGCGATAAAGCACCAAACCCCTCCTGCAGATTGGACTTGGAAAAACATCGCGAACATGAGGCGTCAGCTCCAAGAGATGGGAATTTCTTATGATTGGGATCGAGAAATGGCGACGTGTCATCCGGGTTACTACAAATGGACTCAGTGGTTATTTCTGGAGTTTTATAAACATGGTTTGGTGTACAAGAAGAAAGCTGCAGTGAATTGGTGTCCGTCTTGTTCAACAGTATTAGCCAATGAGCAAGTTGTGGATGGCGCGTGTGAACGTTGCGATACATTGGTTACTAAGAAAAACTTAGAGCAGTGGTTCTTCAAAATCACCGACTACGCGGATGTTTTGCTTGAAGATTTAGATACGTTGCCGGGGTGGCCTGAAAAGGTTAAAACGATGCAACGTAATTGGATCGGGCGTTCGGAAGGGGTAGAGGTTCAATTTGCTTTAGAAGAGCGTTCGGATAAGATTTCGGTCTATACCACCCGGGTTGACACACTTTTCGGGGTTAGCTATGTCGTTTTGGCTCCAGAGCATCCCCTCGTCCTTGAACTTGTTGAAGGGACAAAGTATGAGGGCGATGTAAAGGCGTTTATAGAGAAAATGAATGGTCTCAATGAAATAGCCCGAACCTCTACGGATACGGAAAAGGAAGGGCTGTTCATCGGATCGTATTGTCTTAATCCGCTTAGCGGGGAAAAGGTACCCATTTGGATTGCTAATTATGTTCTGTTAGAGTATGGAACCGGTGCTGTTATGGGTGTGCCTGCCCATGACGAGCGGGACTTTGAATTTGCCACAAAGTACGATTTGAAGATTAAAACAGTTGTTGTGCCTTCCGGAAGTTCCCCCGAAGTGAAAGATCAGCCCCTTGAGGTTGCTTATACAGGTAATGGGATTTTGGTCAATTCAGATTCCTTCGATGGTTTGAACATTGATGAAGGTTGGGACCGAATTGCAGATGAAACTGAACGCCGGGGCGTGGGTCAACGGAAAGTAAATTTCCGGTTGCGTGACTGGCTTATTTCGCGACAACGTTATTGGGGGGCCCCCATTCCGATGGTTTATTGTGAATCCTGTGGGACCGTACCTGTTCCGGACGAACAGTTACCAGTCATGCTCCCGGCGGATGTCGTTTTTAAAGCTGGGGAAAACCCTTTGGCAACGTCGGCGTCCTTTATCGAAACAGCTTGCCCACAGTGTGGTGGGAAGGCTCGACGTGAAACTGATACGATGGACACATTCGCATGTTCTTCATGGTACTTCCTCCGTTATACGGATCCTCGTAACACGGACAAGCCGTTCTCCCAATCAGCTGTGGATCAGTGGATGAATGTAGATCAGTACGTCGGTGGTGTTGAACATGCGATTCTTCACCTCTTGTATGCGAGGTTTTTTACGAAAGCTTTGCGGGATTTTGGCTATTTAAAGGTGGATGAGCCCTTCCAGAACCTGCTGACGCAAGGTATGGTTTGTATGGATGGATCGAAGATGTCTAAATCCAAAGGAAATGTTGTCAGTCCTGAGGTGATTATCGGGAAGTACGGGGCAGACACGGCACGCCTATTTATTTTGTTCGCTGCCCCCCCAGAGAAGGATCTAGAGTGGAGTGATCAAGGGGTCGAGGGGTGTTATCGTTTCCTCAATCGAATTTGGCGCTTGGTGG
>JAUZPJ010000143.1 GCA_030706025.1 Bacillota bacterium
GTAGCTCGAAAAGTATTAGATCGAGCAGAAAAAGCACATGAAAAAGGGGAGTCAATATCCTCACATGTGGGTTATGATTTAATAGGGGCGGGACGAACCGAACTTGAACGAGAAATGGAGCAAGATTTTGGTCCATCCAGAAACATTGCGAGTAGGATTCATCGCGCAATATGTAAAAAGCCTAGTTTCTATTATTTTGGTAGTTTGCTGATTGGAACAGGCGCTCTATGTACTTTGCTTCTGGCATCTGTTCTACAGGTGAGTTCACTGTCTTGGGTGCATTTTGTTTTAATTTTAGGTTTAATTATTTGGGCAAGCAGTCTAATTATTCCCTTAGTTAATTGGGTAGTGTCTAAACTATTAAATCCAACATTTTTACCAAAATTAGAATTGAGAGAAGGAATACCGGAAGAATTACGAACGATGGTTGCTGTCCCCACTCTGTTAACAAACGTGGATAGGGTTAAGGAACTAGTCGGTCAGATAGAAGTTTATCATCTTGCAAATAAAGATCAGAATTTGCATTTTGCTTTACTGGGTGATTTTGCGGATGCCTCGTCAGAAGTCGTTGAAGGTGATAAGGAAATTGTTGCAGCGGCAAGCGCAGCGATAGAGAGTCTAAACCAAAAGTATGGTAAAAGTAGATTTTATTTCTTTAATCGCAAACGAATTTATAATGCTTCTGAAGGGGTTTGGATGGGATGGGAGAGAAAGCGAGGAAAACTAGCCGAGTTTAATAGTCTCCTGCTT
Organism: Bacillota bacterium; assembly: GCA_030706025.1. Classification (GTDB taxonomy): domain Bacteria; phylum Bacillota; class Desulfitobacteriia; order Desulfitobacteriales; family Desulfitobacteriaceae; genus Desulfosporosinus. The sequence continues at coordinate 751 of JAUZPJ010000143.1, forward strand.
CAGGAGGGGGGGACTAGTTATGATGTGAAAATTGGAGATTTATCCATACTTACAACCTTTCGATATGTAATTACACTTGATGCGGATACCCAACTACCACAAGGTACGGCAAAAAGGCTAATTGGAACCCTGGCACACCCCCTTCATTCACCGCGTCTAAGCGATGATGGAGGTAGGGTGGTGCAGGGTTATGGAATCTTACAACCGCGAGTTGGGGTCTCAATTTTGAGTGCTGGGGCGACAAAGTTTTCCCGAGTTTTTTCTGGTAGGGTCGGAATAGATCCATATACAACAGCAGTATCCGACATTTATCAAGATTTATTTGGCGAGGGAATATTTACGGGTAAGGGGATTTACGATGTCAGTGTCTTTCATCAAGTAACCCATAGCGCCTTTCCCGAAAACACAATACTTAGTCATGATTTGATCGAAGGATTATACGCCAGAGCCGGACTTGTGACTGATGTAGAGCTAATCGATGGATATCCTGCCAGCTATCTTGCTTACATGCGACGACAACACCGCTGGGTCAGGGGAGATTGGCAGCTATTACCTTGGCTATTTAAGTCTATCCCATTTGTTTCGAAGTGGAAGATATTTGATAATTTGAGAAGAAGTCTGGAATCTCCTGCGCAGTTTTTACTTCTCATTCTTGCGTTTACAGTCCTTGCTGGGAACCCCTTAATATGGGTGGGAATAATCACCTTTGGTTTAATTTGGCCGATGGCCCTAAATATGCTCAATGGTCTTTTTGTAAAAAAGGACAGGCGTGGAGATATCGGCCAAGATTTATTGACCATGATAACACAATTTTTTCTTCAGTTCGTGTTCTTGCCATTTCATGCCTTGACCATGCTCGATGCTATCATTCGAAGCGTGTATCGTCAGTATGTTTCGCATCGACACTTGTTGGAATGGGAAACTGCTGCAGATACAGAAAAGCGCTTAGATATCAGCATGAAAACAATGTTCAAAGCAATGTGGTCAGTAATATTATTTGTAGCATTAGCAGTTTTGACCATACAGTTATTCTTTCCATCGAAAATGGGTCCGTTTATTCCTTTAGCATTTCTGTGGGTTGTTTCACTTTGGGTTGCTTATGATGTAAGTTTACCTTTACAACATGAAAAGGAAATACTTTCCAGTGACGATCAAATAGCTTTAAGACGCTTTTCCCGAAAAATATGGGCGTTCTTCGAAGAGTTTGTCTGCAGTGAGGATCATTGGCTTCCTCCAGATAATGTCCAAATTGATCCACCCAATGGCGTTGCCCATCGGACTTCCCCCACAAATATTGGACTGTCTCTATTAGCAAATTTATCAGCTAGAGATTTTGGTTACATTACGCTCTCAAATATGTATGAACGAATTGCACGAACGCTGGAAACACTCGATCAGCTGGGGCATTGGAAAGGGCATTTGTATAATTGGTATGACACAAGAAGCCTTGTAGCCTTAGAGCCGCTTTACGTGTCGACCGTTGATAGCGGAAATTTTGTGCTATATTTGATGACCTTAAAATCAGGACTTGCCGAAATAATAGACAAACCTATGCTTGATATCCAATTTGCGTACGGTCTCAAGGACACCTTCAATTTATTACTTGAAGCTGAAGGTAAGGCCAACTATGAGGAGCTTATCAAATTCGAACAGGCACTAGACCACCTGATAGGTAATGCAGAGACCCTAAGTTTAGATAACTGGATAAATCTATTAAAATTATGGCCGGAGCAATTGTCGAACCACGAATTAACAACAGAGGGATTATATTGGTTGCGCCGTTTGGAAACAATGATCTGTGCTTTTCGCCAAGAAATAGGAGAGATCTACCCTGATCCTCTTCTAATTGCGCGGATTCCACAGTCTTCAAGTTTGTCTGAGCTCGCTAAGTGTTATTCAGAGATTATTGAAGATGGAAGTTCACCCATCGAAATGAGGGAGATTATTCGGCAAGCATTAAGGAAAGTTCAGGATCAAATTAACACTTCCGAAGAGTTACAACGTCGACTTGAGGCGATGGTACTAGCTACGGATTTCAGCCCGCTCTTTGATGAAACACGTCAACTTTTTTCAATTGGCTACCGAGTGACAGAGGGTATGCTTGATAAGTCTTACTATGACTTATTAGCTTCAGAGGCCCGTCAGGCAAGCTTTATTGCCATAGCTAAAGGAGATGTGCCTCATAGTCATTGGTTCAAACTAGGAAGGTCTCTGACATTAGCAAAAGGGAAACGGAGTTTAGTTTCATGGAGTGGCACAATGTTTGAATTTTTAATGCCACTTCTAGTTATGCGAAATTATGAAGGGACACTTCTCGATGAGACTTATCACTCTGTTATAAAGGTACAACAGAAGTATGCTTATGAACACTACGTGCCCTGGGGTATTTCGGAGTCAGGATTTTACACCTTTGATCCGCAGCTCAATTATCAGTATAAAGCTTTTGGCGTTCCGGGTTTAGGTTTGAAGCGAGGTTTAATTCAGGATCTAGTGATTGCACCTTATGCAAGTTTTTTGGCCTTAATGATTTCTCAACGTGAGGCATTACTTAATATTTTAGCCATGGAACAAAAGGGCTTTGGTGGACGTTATGGCTTATATGAAGCGGCTGATTTTACCCATGAACGGATTCCGGCAGGGCGTTCATTTATGCTGATTAAGAGTTTTATGGCTCATCATCAAGGAATGAGTTTGTTAGCTCTAGATAATGTATTATTCGAAAATCGTATGCAGAATCGGTTGCATAATGAAGCCTTGATTCAAGCTACTGAGCTTCTATTACAAGAGAGACTCCCAATAGCTTCTCCTGCAATCCCCCAACCGGAAGGGGAACAGGTCGTGAAAAAACAGGATGCAATGCAAGCGGCTATAGAGAATAATCAGGTTGTTTTAACGGGCACCGTTAATAGTCCTATTCCAATTACGCACTGTATTTCTAATGGACAGTATTCTGTTATGTTGACAAATTCTGGGGCGGGGTTCAGCCGTTTTCGGGGGATTAGCCTTTCCCGTTGGCGAGAGGATGTGACGCGAGATGCCTGGGGAATGTATTTCTATATTCAAAACTTGAACTCAGGTGACGTATGGTCTGCAACCTATCACCCATGTCGGAATTCAAGCGAGGATTATAAAGTGATCTATGCACCCGATCGGGTAGAGTTTTCTCGCAAGGATGGCAATATATTAACTCGTACAGAAGTTGTCGTATCTCCGGAGGACCAGGCGGAAATGCGACGTGTCTCCTTAACAAATCATAGTAAGCATGATCGAATCGTTGAAGTAACCAGTTATTTAGAAGTAGTTTTGGCTAAAGCTAGTGAGGATTTGGCCCATCCTTCATTTGGCAACCTTTTTATTCAAACGGAATTTGATCGTGGATCATTGCTAGCGTCCCGAAGACCAAGAAGCGAAAATCAGGCTCGGCTATGGTTAATGCACACGGTTGCCACGGAGGGAGGAGAAAGGGTAGGTTCTCTTCAATATGAGACGGATCGTTCCCGTTTCATTGGGCGTGGGAGAAGTCTTTCTAACCCGCAAGCATTAGATGCGAATCACCCATTGACTAATACAGTTGGCGCAGTGTTGGACCCAATGATGAGCTTGCGACAGAGAGTTAGAATTAGCCCTGGGCAAACTGTTCGAGTCTCTTTCTCTCTAGGTTATGCCGAAAGCCGTGAGGAGATCATCGCTTTGGCGGAAAAGTATCGAGATCCGCTATCAGTCAATAGGGCCTTTGAGCTGGCATGGACACAAAGTAATATGGAACTTAGACATTTGAAAATAACGGCTGATCAGGCAAATGAGAGTTTGAGTCTTGGTGGACATTTGCTTTTTCTTAGCCCTTGCAGAAGAGATGAAGCGGAATGTATTAAGAATAATATCAAAGGTCAGTCGTCACTCTGGCCATATGCAATTTCAGGAGATCTTCCGATCGTTCTCGCACGAATAAAAGATGCTGAAAACTTGGATTTAGTTCGAAGACTCTTAACAATCCATGAATACTGGAGGCTAAAAGGGTTATATGCTGATCTGGTCATACTCAATGAAGATGAGAGCGGATATGTCCAGGCTTTCCAGGATACTCTCCGTGATGTCATTTCCATGGGGCATGCTCGCGATTTATTAAATCAATCGGGTGGTGTCTTTCTGCTTCAAAAAGGACACGTTCATCCGGATGATGTAAGACTTCTCTGTACCGTGGCTCGGATAACGTTTAGTGGAGAAGGAGGTTCTTGTTCACTTCAAGTACGCAAAAAAGGGAAGGTTATCTTCGCGGATACAATCGCTGAGACGGAGACTCAAGAAAAACCTCATGACGAACCGTTCCATATGGTCCGAGGGAATATGAATGAGATTCGATCAGAGATGACAGATTCAGAAGTGGGTCAACTCTTGTTTGCGAACGGGTACGGTGGATTTAGTGAAGATGGTAAAGAATATATAATTAAACTGCAGGATGGCATGAACACACCCTTACCCTGGATCAATGTCATTGCTAATTCCAAGTTCGGATTTCAGGTGTCCGAAGTGGGTGCTGGTTATACTTGGTCGCTTAACAGCCGAGAGAACAAACTTACCCCCTGGTCAAATGATCCAATTCTTGATCCCTCTGGTGAAGCTCTTTTCTTGCGTGATGAAGAAAGTGGTGAATCTTGGTCTGTAACTGCGAGTCCAAAACGTCAAAAGGGTTTATATACAATACGACATGGCCAGGGTTATTCGATATTTGAACATTGCAGTCATGGATTAAAGCAAACTATGCGTCTCTTTGTCCCTGTAAAGGAGTCTGTCAAGGTAGTAGAATTAACGATTACCAACACATCGAATCAAGTTCTACACTTAAGTGCGGTTTATTATGTTGAATGGGTAATGGGCGTCGTACGTGATCAAACGGCTCCGTATCTAGTAACGGAATTTAAAGAAGAGTGCAACATTTTCTTCGCTAGAAATACCTATCAAGAAGACTTTGCAGGGAGAATAGGTTTTCTAGCTGCCTGTGGTGCAGAGGTGTCAAGTTATACCGGCGATCGTTCGGAATTTATTGGGCGAAATGGAAGCTTAGAAAACCCCAATGGGTTAAAGATGGACCATTTGTCTGGGACTGTTGGGGCAGGACTTGATCCTTGTTCCGCCTTGCAACTCGTAGTTTCTGTTGATCCTGGTGAGAGCAAAACGATTACTTTTTTACTAGGTGAATCGGAAAACCGGGAAGAGGCAGAGAAAATCGTACAAACATATCAACAACCCGAAAAGTTAAACGAAGCGTTTGAAGAAGTCAATCAGTATTGGGATAAGTTGCTAGGCTACATTCAGGTTGATACGCCCGATATGGCCATGAATATTCTCCTTAATCGCTGGTTGCTATATCAGACGGTGGTCTGCCGCTTATGGGCCCGTTCAGCGTTTTATCAGTCAGGAGGAGCCTACGGTTTTAGAGATCAACTTCAAGATGTTATGGCTCTTGTTTATACGACTCCCCAAGTTACACGTGAACAAATTATTCTTCATTGCGGCCATCAGTTTTTAGAAGGGGATGTGCAGCATTGGTGGCACGCCGGTAAAGGAAAAGGGATCCGAACTAAATTCTCCGATGATTTGTTATGGTTGCCCTTCGTAACTGCTTATTATATTGAACGTACAGGAGATCAGGGCATTCTGGACGAGTCAATTCTTTTTCTTGAGGATATTCCTCTCAAAGAAGATGAGGATGAACGATATTCAATTCCGAAGATTTCTAATGAACAGGGTACTGTTTATGAACACTGTATCCGAGCTGTTGAAAGAGGGCTGCGTTTTGGTGAACATGGTCTACCCCTTATTGGTTCGGGAGACTGGAATGACGGATTTAGTCGCATTGGACCAAAAGGAAAGGGTGAGAGTGTTTGGTTAGGGTGGTTTTTATATCTGACCCTAAAGCATTTTGCTAAGGTATGTGATGCTTTCGAGGATTTTGAGAGGGGAACTCGATATCAGCGTATTGCTGATGAATTACAACAAAATATTGAACTTCATGGATGGGATGGTGGCTGGTACAGACGTGCATACTTTGATGATGGGACACCGTTAGGGTCTTCTCAAAATCCAGAATGTCAAATCGACGCGATTGCCCAGTCTTGGTCTGTTCTTTCTGGTGCAGCCAAATCATCTCGGGCCAAAGATGCTATGTTAGCATTAGAACATTATTTATGGCGCAAAGAA
>JAUZPJ010000144.1 GCA_030706025.1 Bacillota bacterium
GTGTCAATGATTTTTTCGCTGCTATAATAACCGCCGCCGGTCGGTGCTTTTACCTTTCCCTGTTTCTCCAGATAGATAATGGCCTCTAATAAATCACCGTTTGCCGCATCTAGGGCAGCCTTGGCTTCTTCGTAGCTTATATTTGCCATCGCACATAGTTTTTCCACTTGTTCTAGAGTTGTCATTAAAAATTGCCTCCTTGTTTTTGAGTCTTTTTGTTTCGCATTGAGTATGTCTAAATATTAACCAAAAAGACTTCAAGGAAACTTTGATTAAAATTAAAATTCGATTAAAAAGTCCCTTACATGCCGCTGGTACAATACATGGCCTCTAAAGCATATTATAAAATTAGCCATCATTAATCTACTACTATTTTTAGGAATAAAACTTGAGTCTGACCCATGTACCATATCGTCCTATGTTTTAGGTTGCCCTATGTTAAGTATTAGCTACATGATACTCGAAAAACAGTCGATGGGAAAATTTTTAATCGATTAGTTCTAGCTCTGCTTGTCATTCATGCTATAGTAATTAGTAACTTTTACGTTTGCCCCGCCAAAATTGCCAATTTTTCAAGACTCACATTCTTTATCATATGGGATATGGAAATGTCAATAAGCTTGCGGAACATTTATCACCGGACAACCATTCCTATTCGAGAGCAAGAGGGAAGTAACAAAAACAGTTGGTCTAATAAAGATGGTTGGTTAATATCAGCACCATGTAAAAATAGGGAACAAGCAGTGGACCTATCGAACAAGTTGATACCTATACAGTATAGGGGCGGTAGTAATATAAAATAGCAATGAAGTAATTATGCTGAAGGTTTATTCAGTTCATAGTTATAACCTCTGGGTGATACCTGTTAGTGTTCATCCACTTTGTTTTGTGATTGGTTCTATAGTTAAAGAAACCAGGAATTGTAAATACTTATCATTATCATGAAGAACTTAACGAACAGGCTAAAAGACATACACAAGAAAGAAGGATAATGGTGTTGAAAATTGGTTGTCATCTATCCATTTCTAAGGGATTTAAGGCTATCGGTAAAGAAGCCTTGAAAATACAGGCGAATACATTTCAGTTCTTTACCCGTAATCCTAGAGGAAGTAAAGCGAAGGCAATTGATCCAAAGGATGCCGAGGCATTATTAATGCTAATGAATGAAAAACAATTTGCTCCGATTTTAGCTCACGCCCCCTATACCTTAAATGCCTGTTCCCCAGAAGAAAAAACAAGGGAGTTTGCTGTTCAAGTTATGGCAGACGATATGGTTCGGATGGAATACTTGCCCAACAACCTCTATAATTTCCACCCTGGTACACATGGTGGACAAGGCTCAGAAGAAGGTATCCGACAGATTATAGTTCAGCTTAACACCCTTTTAAAGCCCGAACAGACGACTACCGTATTGCTTGAAACTATGTCGGGCAAAGGTACGGAGGTTGGTCGCACCTTCGAAGAACTTAGGCAGATTCTAGATGGTGTAATTCTATCTGAAAAAATGGGCGTTTGCTTGGATACTTGCCACATTTACGACGCCGGTTATGATATTGTAAATGACCTTGACGGTGTGCTTGATCATTTTGATCAGATTATCGGTTTAGAAAGGCTTTATGCGATCCACTTAAATGACAGTATGAATCAGAAGGGGAGTCATAAAGACCGCCATGCCAAAATCGGTGAAGGTTCAATCGGTTTAAAAGCAATCACCGAGATTATTAATCATCCTAAACTTCGTCACTTACCATTTTTTCTTGAAACCCCTAACGACGTTTCCGGTTATGCTCAAGAAATAGCGTTATTAAGAGGCGCCTATGATAAATAAAAGGTATTTGAATAAGGTCGTTGTCGGTCACTTCGCACGTAATATTTAAGTTTTTGTTGATTTAACAGCATTAGAAACCCCTTGTCATCCTTTCGAAAGGAGAGCAAGGGGTTTCAACCTGCTCTTGGCATGCGTTGGATAACTTTTTATAGCGACCCCCTTAAAAATAAACGCTTGCCCGTATGAATACTGTGTAGTGATTAAGAAATTACCCGAAAAAGGAAGAAAGATCTATAAAAAGGAAAGATGAAGAAGTTGTAGATCATATTAAATCGCCGTCTTAATTGTGTGGAGGTGTAATAATGCCAAACGTGACAGCAATTTGTTATCTTTCCTCTTTATTGTTCTATGGAATGGGTTATTCGAAAACGCTGGTCATCAAAGACGCATTTACGATAAATACTTATGACTATACTATAAATGTATCTCTAGCAACGGGTTATTTTGTCTTCGCAAGCTTATCAGCAGTCATCGGTTCTCTATTCTTTTACGTAAAGAAATATAGCGAGCAAGAAATTATTGAACAAGAAATTATTGAAATAGAAGACATTGAATTCTAAGAAAAAACTTTGTATGGTTTTGTCTGGATAAGGAGATGTTTTTGAACAGCAAAAACAGTTATATTTGGTGTTCTTTTTGAAGTTTTTTAAAATTTCTTAGTTATAAGGAGTTAAGTGTTTTGAATCGAGCGATATAGATTTTGTGAGAATTTAAAACTTTTAATACTGTGCGGTATATCACAGATTGGCCATTTAGAAATGACTATAATTATAGTTGAATTTAGTACAAGGTCTTTACTTAGCTTTTGCACCTCGTTCAACGAGTCATAACTAACCATTCTTTACGATTGTTTCGATTGATCCCATAGTCTTGAGATTCCGGTTAAATAATAAAAGAGCGAGGATACACATGAAGATTGGAATTTTAGTAAGAGAAGAGACTATGATGAAGTGTACGGGTAAGGGTTGCCTAAACGCTCTTTTACAGAGAAAAGATGCTTTTGCTAGATATAGTGAAGGTGTAGAATTGCTGGCTTTCACTCACACTGGTGGTGATCTAAATCATAAGATTGACAGAATGCTTGAAGCTGGCATAAAAAGTGTACACCTTTCCTCCTGTTTAAGAGCAAAGTCGCCAGACTATGAGACTTTGCTTGAACGTCTTTCTAAGCATTTTACGGTTGTTGGATACACACACGGTTCAGAAGTAGGGAAATGAAATAGTTTTCTTAAAGTTGAATTATCTACGAAGAAGTAGACTCTAACTAGCAGAATAATTAACAACATTGTTTTGGCACGCTATTTCCCATTCTATCATTCTCCTGCATATGCTGAATTACAACATAGCAAGGAGGTACTATAATGGATGATAGTAAATATGAGCGTGCCATGATTCCTTCGGTGCGTGAGCATGTTCCGTGTCCGACGGGAAATTGTCAAGGTCAGTTATACACTGTCCAAGGCGGGGATACGCTCTTTATCATTGCTCGTCGATTCGGAATAACAGTCCAGCAAATTCTAGATGTAAACCCACAAATCACAAATCCAAATCTTATTTATATTGATCAGGTAATTTGTGTTCCGACTGCAACCCAACCGGATACACAATTAAGGGTCCTTTCACTTCAGTTCCTGACAGAAACTGGTCAACAGCTTCCAGTAATGGATGGAGTTGTTCAACTTACCTCTCAGGTTATAGTTCGGGCTACATTTACCCGTCCCGTTTCGCATGCCTTTTTCTTTTTGGAACCTACTGGTACCGAAACTTGCGAATTAGCCCGACTAATAGGTGTTGATTGCCCCAGTGCTGTTACCGGTGTTGCAGAGACAATTTGGCAGGTACCGCAAGGTACTCTAGGTCGCGTATATGTTGTTGCGTGTATCAACAGTATTTGTACAAAATCTGATGAAGTGCTCGTGATTCGGAACGACTAATAAAAAGAGCCGCTAGAGCGGCTCTTTTTATTATGACCTCATTACAACAACACCTTGTTGTTAATCCGTCGAAGGTTAATTACCGAGACTGCCCCTTTAATCTTTAGGTATTTTTTCAAAGTACCCGTCACCGCTCTTCTTAAGCTGGTAAACGGGTTGTTTTTGTTTAAATTGACGATTATTTTCAAAAAGCGTATAGTTAATCTGGCATTACAAGGTCAGTACATTGTTTAGAAGAATTATTAATCGTCAAGTAAATTCCTGTTTTAGACCGGCGTGAAAAATCATTCAGCTTACCGATGTAGGAGAAGGAATTACCAAAAATACCGTGGAAAAATAACTGAATTTAGAAGTAAAATTCATGATTGATAGTTCAGAATGGAACAAAGGTCGTCTTTGATATCCTTCAAAGAAGCTTAAATAATATAATATGTGAAGAGGATAAATAAGAGATGTACAAAGCTAAATTATGGACTAAAGACTTTCTAATTATTTCGATTGAAAACTTTTTCGTGTATTTCATTTACTACTTATTAATCGCAACAATCACGGTCTATGCAACGGAAAAATTCCAGGCATCACCCAGTATAGCTGGGCTTTCTTCCGGTATTTTTATCTTAGGGGCACTCCTAGGACGCTTTTATTCTGGAGCTTCGATTGAACGAATCGGACGAAAAAAGATGCTCTACATGGGTTTTTCTTTTTACTTGATAACAACACTTTTATATTTTGCAGCATATAGTTTGCAATTGCTCCTGCTTATTCGAATAATGCATGGTGCGGCATTTGGCATGACCTCGACGGCAACTGGTACGATTGCTGCAGAGATTATTCCGAAGGAGCGACGCGGAGAAGGAACGGGATATTATGCCCTGAGTATGACACTCGCTGCTGCGATAGGGCCTTTTTTAGGAATGTTTATCGCTCAACATGTAAACTTCAAAATAAATTTCGTGATATGCGCTTTTGTATTAGCCCTTAGTTTTATCCTTTCCTTCCCTTTGGAAGTTTCAAAACCAGAATTAACCCGTCAAGAAAGCGAAAGGACGAGGGAATTTAAGTTTGTGAACTTCTTTGAAGCGAAGGCCATTCCTATTTCGATCATAACTGCCCTCGTCTGTTTTAGTTATTCAACTATTTTATCCTTCCTAGCTTCTTATTCAAAAGAAATACAATTAGCAGATGCAGCAAGTTTCTTCTTTATCGTCTATGCTGTCGCTATTTTAGTATCTAGGCCGTTCATCGGTCGCTGGTTCGATAAAAAAGGGGAAAATTTCGTGATTTATCCAACATTCTTAATGTTTACGATTGCACTCCTTATTCTTAGCCAGGCCCATCAAGGCTTATCGATATTAGTGGCCGGGGCCTTAGTAGGTTTGGGTTATGGAAACTTTTTCTCGAGTGCTCAAGCTCTTGCTATTAAAGTATCCCCGAAACATCGTATGGCGTTAGCAACTTCTACCTTCTTTATCTTTGCTGATTTAGGATGTGGAATCGGACCATTTTTATTAGGATTCGTGATCCCGCTAATTGGTTTTCGGGGTTTATATTTAGCGATGGGCTTTGTCGTTTTAGTCAATATCTTCTTGTATTATTTCTTGCATGGAAAAAGCATCGATGAGAATGTAAATCTGGCAGCTTAAAGATCTCCTTTATCTTAGCAAACTTAGTATTTTCAGGTGATCACTATCGCGGGATTCTGAGCGGGTCTGGTTGGACCAAAGTATTACGGATAGTCAATTTTTAAAGAGTTTGTTAGTGTCGTATCCAGCATCCCTAATGATGGCGTACGGGGTTTCTACATTTGTGAATTCACCTAAGAATACTGGGCCTGAGTGTTTGGAGCCTGAGGTTTATTTGAACGAGGTTGTTAATAGACTATGAACCGGAAATAAAATAAGCCGCATTTATGCGGCTTATTGCTACATTGGTCTAATACTATAATAATTTAGGAGTCTTCTTTGTTGGGAAATGCCGCTGACGATGTAACTAAGATTGAGTTGCCAAAAGCAAAATAGGCTATCCGTAAAGCCTCAGCGATTTCGGCATTGCTTGTTCCTTGGGCCCTTAGTTGGTTTGCAATAGACGCAACACCTTGACCAGCTCCATGTGCAGCATCCAAAGCCAAGGCGATCAATAGTTTAGTCTTAAGATCCAGAGCACCCGGCGTCATGGAAGAAGTAAAAACTTTCTCGATTGCTTGTGCAAAATCAGGGTCATTGTTTTCTAAGAACTTTAGATAAATGGGTAATGACATGAGAAAGCCTCCTTTGTATACATTTAACAATAGTTTATCACAAAAATAATTGAAGGTCATAATAAAGGCCGAAATTGTGTTTTGAGTTGGAGGATTTTAGTAAATTAAAGAAGAATTTTAACATGCGGGTAATCCACAGTTCAGAGAGTTTTTCCTTGGGGTAAAGACAATCGTCTGGAACTAATTTAGTTAAGAGAGAGAGGTGCAAATGGATTACATAATTCCACTTCAAAATTTGTAACTATCGACAAATAATGCTTGTGGGTTGAGCGGTTCAAGTATTATCAGGGTGGTTAATGTAATTAAATTTAGCATTTACTTAGGTATATAAGGGTACTCTAATTGTGCGGAGTGAACCAAATCAGTTTATACGGAGGAGTGTTAACATTGGAAAAATATGTTTTAACGCTGGAAGAAGCCGCTCTAATGGTAATCGATATCCAAGAAAGATTAGTTCCCGCTATGAAATACGGAGAACAAGTTATTCAAAATACCAATACGATAATTTCCTTTGCTAAAAAACTGGGTGTTCCGATAATCATCACAGAGCAATATCCCAAAGGACTAGGGAAGACCATTTCAGACATGAGAAATAATCTCGAGGATTCCTTAACTTTCGAAAAAGTGACCTTTTCGGGCTGCATTAACGAAGTATTGACTGCGCTTAAGGGATTGGGAAGAAAAAAGATCATTATTACCGGAATGGAAACCCATGTCTGCGTATTTCAAACGGTAAGGGATTTACTTACTCAGGGTTATCAGGTTTTCGTTGTAGGAGATGCAGTGTGTTCACGAACCAAGGGAAATTATTTAAACGGGTTATCCCTTATGTCTTCTATGGGAGCAGTAGTTACTAATACAGAAACAGTCTTCTTTGATTTGATGAAGCAAGCGGGCACTCCACTGTTCAGAGAGCTTTCTAA
>JAUZPJ010000145.1 GCA_030706025.1 Bacillota bacterium
TCACTGCCAAGACTTTGGCTTGATTTCGCAAGTTCCGGCAGTGTACGAGATAATTGCTCCCCCCCACCTATAAACAAGTGGCTAAGGGCAAGGAATGTCGAGATAGAGCAAATCAAGAGTCCGTTTTTATGATTAGTTGTGCCGATAAGTGTAGCAGTCAAATAGTGTTTCTCTCCTTTCATCTAATTTGTATTTTTTTAACGATTGCATTAAAAGTATAGAGCCGATGTTGCCTTTTGTCTTTGGTGGGAACTATGAAAAAAAGCAGACGTTTTTGTTAAAAAAAACAACGCCTCTCGTTTTACAAAGAAACGAGTAGGCGAAGCAGTTGGGACACAAATTGTTAGGACCAGAGGCCTTTCAAACGGCCTATTTGCAGAGCGATATTTAGATTAAGTTGATTGTTTATGTGCGAAACATCTCGGTCAAGAACCTCAGAAGCCTTTCTAATACGGTAGCGCAAAGTGTTGGGGTGGAGGTAAAGTTTTTGAGCAGCCAGGTTAAGATCACCGTTACACAAATAGTAAGTTAGCAGGGTATGTTCCAGTTCGAGGTTACCGTCTCGATCAAATTCTAGAAGTGGTCTTAGTATCTCTTGGCGAAAATCTTCAAGTTCTTGGTGATCCAGTCTTTGCAGCAGACGCATGATACCAAGTTCATTGAAAACGGTAACAAGTTTATCTGGGTACAAAAGGCGACCGATTTCCAAGGCGGATCTGGCCTCTTGGAAACTGCGGTGAATTTCGCGGGCAGTTGGGTATAAGTTACCTAAGCCGAAGTAAATCTTGCGGTCTGGGAAAAAAGATTCGGCTGTGTAACTGAAAGTTTGAAGAAATTGTTCAGCTGTACTAGTAGTCTGGGACTGAGCGATCATTTCTTGAAGCGGAAAGAGAAATACAACTTGATCATTGCGTTCTAGACAAATAATTCCTGGGTTGAGATTGTGGATAGTACGCATGGCTTTCGTTATTAGGTTACTAAGACGTTGTCGTTCGGCTGGAAGTGGTGTAAAATCTTGAATTTCTCCCACGGCAACTAAATGGGGTTTGCTAAAGTCCCATCCCCATAGTTTACCGCGTGAACAAATTACTTCAACCGAATCAAAGTTATTGTAAAGGAGATCAAACAGGAAGTCACGATGGTGTAGTTTTTCATTTTCGTTAATCGATTGTATCTTTAATAATTCAAAGATCAGAAGAGTGGTAGCCTTATTAAGGAAATAATATTCTATGCTACTAAGTTTATCCTTTAAAACACTTAAACCTAGATATCCAAGAACACCTTGCTGACCAGGAAGCGGGCACCAGGTTAATGGAGTATCCTGATATGAGCCTTTCCAGGAACCTTCAATTAAATTTACAAATTTGGAGGGAGGGGACAAGTTAGACTTCTTCGATAGTTTGGGAGGAATAAAAGGGAGCGGTTTTTCAGGTAATTGTGTTCCCCCCGCCCAAGCTAAGACATCAAGTTGGTTGTCGAGGAGAAAAACATCGTACCCCAGAATTATCTTCAGCTTTTCAACGATAGATATACTATACTGGTTTGATAAATCCTGTGTTAGCTTTTGATAGAATTCTTCGCAAGCCGCCAAAATATGACCTATTTGTCGTTCGAGCCAGCTTTTAACATTTAAACAAAGGTCGTTCCAAGTAGATTCCGTTTGTTTGAGATGAATTTGTATAGGAAGTTGTTGTACATTGTGATTTTGGAAAGGTAGAGCAATAATCTGCATTAACAACCCATTATTTGCGGGCAATAAATGTACTTCGCAGCCGGGAAAAGGGAGGACGTGATCTTCATCACCTAGGCGCAAGGAATGAATTGCAAACTCGCTGATATCTTGGGTTAAAGTATCAGAAATGGGAATTGCCTTTAAATTAAAAGTATCGATTAAATGTCCCAAGGTAATTCCTTGTGGTAAGTTAAAATGCATTCTTTCACCTCGTTAACGATAACTGTCTACGAAAAATTCCCCTAATTATTGTTCAATTCTCTAAAGGACTCAAAAAGTGTATAGAGAATTGGTCCTATATAATATAGTAATTAAATTTGAATATTGGAGATGTTGCAAGTTGAATTCCTTTTTTCTCGTAAATATCGTTAAATCTTCTATGTCTGAAGAGCTCGCCCTTAAAACAGGAGGGTTAACTGCTTTCTTAATAGCCATCATAATGTTATTATCAGCTTTCAAATTTGTTTTTCTTGAGTTTGCCAAAAAAAATTCTGGACGTTTTTGGGGTTATAATGTCTTCGTTTTATTCCATAAATTTATAGGTTGGTCTATTGTCATCTTAGCAGGTTATCATAGTTTGTACTATCTACATTATTACTATTATGTTCATGTCATAGATTTTCCCATGATACTTTCAGGACTTGGTGCCCTGGTATGTGTAATTATAGTAGTGTTAACAGGAATGGATTTAGTATCCAAGAATCATGTTCTTAAGTCCTCATATAAAATTCACTGTTTGGTTCTCGTAGTGGCAATATCTCTAGTACTCTTTCATTTAAATGTTAGATGAGTTATAGAATTTAAGAAATATTATCCTTCCGCACTTTCTGGCTTATCCCTATAAGTATTAATATAGAATATGTTTCAGTTGCGAACATTTTGTTCGCTTTATGTGTTTTCTAAACCGACAAATCGAGCACTCCAGGCACGTTGGTGTTACTTCATTGAAATATGCTTTGACGTGAAAGGATGATGCTTTCACGTCTTTTATTTTGCAAAATATTAATCGGGTTCCCTATCTTACATTAGATGACGAAGGGATGTTGATGAAAACTGTTACAAAGAGCCATTGACTAATCAAGTCAATAGTGCTACTCTGACCCTGTTGACTGGTCTGGTCAACGAAAGGAGGCTGTAGATGGATAAGCACAAAATATCCGCAATGAGCGAAGAAAAGAGAACTGCGCTGTTAACTGCCGCTATGGCTGAATTTGCTCAGAACGGCTATAAAAAAACTTCAACAGATACGATTATCAGCCGGGCGGGAATGTCCAAAGGGCTATTGTTTTACTATTTTGGCACAAAAAAAGATTTGTATATCTACCTGTACGAATATGCGAACCGAGTTGTCATGAAGGAGTACAATGAGAAAATCGACTATGAGTCAAAAGATATTTTCGCGCGCTTGCGCAGCATGATACTGCTAAAATTCAAGCTCATCGAGGCATTTCCGGCAGTTTTAGATTTTATCAGTTCCGCTTATTTTGAAAAGGACAGCGCAGTTGTCGAAGCGATTAGTCAGGACAGCAAGAAGCTCTATCAGGAGGCAAGCGGCAAGCTGCTGGAGGGTATCGATTTGTCGCTTTTCAAGCCGGGCATTGACCATAAAATTGCCATTCAAATTATCCTGTTCACCATAAAGGGCTACAGTGAAGCGCAGGCTTCCTCCGAAAAGAAAACAAAAGATTATAGCAGCCAAATAAACCATTATATCTACGAGATTGACGAGTATATAACTGCACTCAAGGCGGCGTTTTATAGGGAGGATAGAGTATGAATTATGCCTACAGTTTTAAGGAAATCAGCGGGGAAGCGCTGGTCTTGACAGGGGGCAAGGGAGCGTCTCTTTGTAAAATGTTTGGTTCAGGGCTGAATGTCCCGGATGGATTTGTAATTTTAGCCAGTGCCTTTAAGGATTATCAGCTTAAGCCGGAAGCTAAAGCAGACATCGAAAAATGTCTGGCCGCTCTGCCGGATGTTCCGCTGGCTGTGCGTTCCTCGGCTCTTGCCGAGGATAGCGCGAAAACCTCTTTCGCCGGTGAGTTCGAATCGGTCTTAGATGTTCGGAAGGATTCAGTCTTTGCCGCGATCGACAGAGTTGTGGCGTCCGCCTCATCAGAGCGTGTAAGCGGGTATAGTGCTTTTCATGGTATTGACGCCGCCCATGACATGGCGGTTGTGGTTCAGATCATGATCAAGGCGCAGATTTCAGGAGTTATCTTCTCAGCCGATCCTATTACCGGAAGCCATGTTAACATGGTCGGAAATTACGTTTTCGGTGCGGGTGAATCCCTCGTATCCGGCGTGGCCAATGCCAATCCATTTACCATATCCAAGCGTAAAGCGCGGTACAGTGGGGACAAGGTACTGGGCGCTTATGCCAAAGAAATGCACAAGGCAGTGGAAAAGATCGAAGGAATTTTCGGTCGGAAGATGGATATTGAGTGGGTTATTGCTGATAAGCGGCTTTACATTGTGCAGGCGCGCCCGATTACTACTCTTGAAACAATTAATTACGATACCTATGAGATCAATCAGAGCCTTGATGGGGACGCGCTTTGGACCAGCAATAATGTGGGCGAGGCCATCCCCGGCGTGATGAGTCCGTTTGCCTGGAGTCTGCTGCGAGAGATGGATCTGGAATGTCAGAAGGTCCCGGATTATTATATGTTTGGCAATATTTGCGGCAGGACTTATTCCAACATCAGTGTAACCATCAGCGCAATGAGGGTGCTGGGGTTTAATGTCCCCCGCGCCAAGGCCCTGATAAGCGACGCCTTCGGCAACGTCCCCGATAATCTGGAGATCCCCATCTATCCGTTCAAAACCGGGTATTTGATCAAGGAGATGTTTGTTCGAGCCCAAAAAAGCATAAAACGTATGAGCGATTCCAAAAAACAGAAAGCCTATTACCTTGAGCATACGCCTGTTTGGTACGTACAAACCCTTAAAGATATTGAAAAGGCCAGGACAAGAGAAGAGCTTCATGCTCTTTGGTCCAGCAATGTGCGACCGTTTCTCTCCGCGCTCTGGTATATCTGGTTTGGCGGTGCAGGGAGTGTGACCTTGATTTCTCTCCGCAAGACGCTTGCCAAAATGGTCGGCGAGTATGAAGCCAATCTTCTTTGCTCGAACTTCAGCGGTCAAGGGGTACTTGTGAGTATGCAGCCTATGCTGGGTATCGAGCAGGTGATTAAAGGGAAGCTCAGCCGCGAAAAGTATTTGGAGCTCTATGGTCACCGAAGCCCTAACGAATTTGATCCGTATTATCCCTATCCGGCTGATGACCCGGATTATGTGGACAATCAGATCAAAGAGTATGAAAACCTTGATCTTAAACCGGAAGAGCTTTTAGAAAGGCAGAGGAAAGAATTCCAAAAAGCCAAAGACCGGTTTATTCAGAAATTCCCTGGCAAATCAAAATGGCTGGAAAGGAAGCTGCTAAAAGTATCCGAGGATGCCAATACAAGAGAATCTTTGCGGAATGAATTTAATAAAGTCTTCCGGGTTATGCGCCATTTGCTCCTGAAAATGGGAGAAATCACTGCAATTAGTGACGATGTATTTATGATGTATTGCTTTGAGATTCCGCAGTTCTTGCAGGGGGACACCTCTATGCTCAAGCATCTGTCGAATAGGCGTAATAGCTTTGAAAAATATCAGAACCTGCCCGCATTTCCGCAGTTTGTCAGGGGGAGATTCAGTCCCCAGGAGTGGCTTAATTCCGAAAACCGCCGTCAGGACTATTACGACCCTAATGCTGGCACGCCAAGCCCAAGTAGCGGGGGCATTAAAGGTTTTGCGGGTGCCCCGGGGACAGTTGAGGGCAGGGTGCGCGTGCTGCACAGTTTTGAGGAAGGTGGTATTTTCCAGAAAGGTGAAATATTAGTGACCACCATGACCAACATCGGGTGGACGCCGCTGTTCCCCAAGGCAGCAGCAATCGTTACAGATTTGGGGGCGCCATTATCACATGCGGCAATAGTGGCCAGGGAAATTGGCATTCCAGCCGTAGTCGGCACAGGCAACGCTACTGCTCTGCTGAAAACGGGGGACACTGTCATAGTAAACGGGAACACCGGTATGGTGACTAAATCCTGAATTTCATAGTTTTGTGGACAAAGAGATGCCGGCTGGGCATCTCTTTTGTATCCTGGAGGCACGTTGAGACCGTGGTTCGATTAAGAAAACAGACACTCTAAAGCAGCCTGTATAGTCTTATAAAATTTCCACAAATAAATATGAGAACACTCTCATATGAGATGCTTCTCATAAAAAATAATTTATGTTATATTGTATTGCAGGAGGTGGTAGTGTGCCTAAAGACACTTTTTATAATTTGAGTGACGAAAAGAAAAAGAGAATATTTGACGCTGCCGTAAAGGAGTTTTCAACCCGGCCTTTCAGCGAAGCATCTCTTAATAAGATTGTGAAGTCTGCAGGAATACCATGGGGAAGCTTTTATCAGTATTTTAATGATAAAGAGGATATCTATCTTTATATGTTGGAAGAGATCGGGAAAGAAAAGCAGAAAATTTTCCCCTACACTCAAGACTTGAATCCGGATGTTGACATTTTTGAAACCGTTATAAGAAGAACCAAGGAATCCTTTGAATTTGGTAGGATTAGACCGGAATATACCAAGATAGGTATGCTGATGGAGATAGATAACAGCCAATTTATTAACAAACTCCGTTCCGAGGGCGCCGAAAAGTACATCAAAATTATTGAGCGTGATAAACAGCGAGGCCTAATCAAGCCTGACATTGATTCTGAACTGGTTATGGAAATGATTTTCACATTCGGTTTGGACTGGTATTTTCGGTGCGGTTTTGATGAGAATAAGTATTTAAAGAAACTTAATGATGTCATCAAAATCATCAAGGAAGGAATTGTAAATACTCAACAATAAAGGAAGTAATTGTATGAATTCATATGTGCTTGGTTTTCAGGAGATCGATAAAACAATGCTCATGGTGGTGGGGGGCAAAGGCGCTAACCTGGGGGAACTATCCAGGATTAATAGGATACAGGTGCCGGAGGGCTTTTGTGTTACCACCGAAGCGTATAAAAGAATAATTGGGCACAACGATGAGTTTAACGACTTACTCGATCAATTGTCCCCTCTAAAGGCTGACGACAGAGAAAAAATCAGCGAAATTAGTGGAAAGATTCGCGGGATCATCGCGGGGATAGCTATTCCGAAGGA
>JAUZPJ010000146.1 GCA_030706025.1 Bacillota bacterium
ACTCATTCTTCTGTAGGAATACATTAAGCCGAAAATGATAGGAAGTAAGACAAGACAAAGCCCAGCGAGACGGACATCCAAACTGAACATGGCAATAAATATGCCCACTAGAAAAACCGTATTTTGGACAAAAGCAGCCATTACTCCCACGAATAACTCCTTGACGGCTTCAGTGTCATTCGTAATCCGAGAAACCAAAGCACCCGACGGAGTCTTATCGAAGACCTCGAGGCCAAGATTTTGAACATGTCTAAAAACGTCAATTCGTAATTCTTGAATAACGTTTAGAGCAATCTGATTAAACCTCACTAATTGACGGTAGTTCAGCGCGGCTGAAAGAACATGCAGCCCCAAATATCCTCCCCCAAGAAGTACTAACGCTTTTTGATCGAACACGCGTGGTACTAGATGACGATCAAGAAAGATCTTGACCAAGATAGGTCCGATAACATCAGCAATGGTAGCTAGTAATAAGATAACCGAAGCTGCACTTAACGCTTTGTAGTGGGGTTTAAGATACCTTAGTAAGCGTCGGATCACCATTTTATGCTCCACCTTCCTCAATCAGTGATTCTAATAGCTGACTTCGATAAGTAGAAGCATACCATCCTTCGCTAGCCATAAGGTCAGCATGAGTGCCACGCTCAAAAATCCTGCTATCTTGCAGAACAATGATAAGATCCGCGTGCTCAATAGCACTCAAACGATGAGAAGAAATAAGGGTTGTTTTATGAACACGTCGTTTTTTTAAACCCTCGATAATTCTCTTTTCCGTTTTGGCATCTACGGCCGAAAGAGAATCATCAAGAATAAGGATTTCAGGATCTAATAAAAGAGCACGCGCAATGGAGATCCGCTGTTTTTGTCCTCCAGAAAGGGTTACGCCTCGATCTCCAACCAAAGTACTATAGTTATTAGGAAAATTCATGATATCCTCGTGAATTGCGGCAACGTCGGCAACAGCTTTAATTTCCTCCAGAGAAGCTTCCGGTTTGCCGAAAGCAATGTTCTCAGCTATTGATGTTGAGAACAGAAAGTGATCCTGCGGAACATAGCCAATCGCTCTCCGTAAAGCTTCTAGTGTAACATTATAAATCGAGTTGTCCCCGATCCGAATGTCCCCCTCCGAAAGATCAAATTCACGCATGAGGAGCCGGAAAAAAGTAGTCTTCCCACTTCCTGTCTTTCCCACGATCCCCAGGGTTTGACCCTGAGCAATTAAAACATCGATTTCATGGAGAATGGTTTCGTGAATTCCAGGATAAGTAAATGTGACCTTCCGATATGACACTGGCCCACTTGGAATCTTATTTGTTGCCCGCCTTCGGTCAATAACCTCACGTTTGATATTTAGCAAGGTTCTCACACGATCATAAGATGCCCGACCGCGTTCTAGAATGTTAAAAAGCCAGCCAAAAGCCAACATTGGCCAAATAAACTGTCCTAAGTAGATCGTAAACTGGGTAAGTTGGCCAAAGGTCAATCGTTCCTGAACCACTTCGTGCGCCCCGAAGGCAACGGCTAGGAAAAAGGAAAATCCAATAATCAATTGGATGGTTGGATCAAAGAGCGCATCAACCTTGGAAACGGCCATATTCTTCTTTACAACGTCAGCGGACAAGGTTCGAAAAGCTTCTGCCTCGGCATCCTCTTCTCCAAACGCTTTAATAACCCTGACTCCGGAGATGTTTTCCAACACCTTATCATTCAAATCGGAAAAGGCCTCTTGAGCTTTATGAAACCTTTGATGCAGAAGTGTGCCATAATGACTGGTGGACCAGGCCATCAGGGGCATGGGCAGCAAAGTAATGAGGGTGAGTTTCCAACTTATAACAAAGACCATGGAGAAAATCACTAAACTCCCGGTCGTTATTGAATCAACAAGTGTCAAAACTCCCATCCCTGCCGTCATTTCGATCGCCTGGATATCATTCGTGGCATGAGCCATTAAATCCCCTGTTCGGTGGTTCTGATAAAACTGCGGCGATAAGCGGGTAAAATGTTCAAACAGTTCCTGTCTAAGCAAACGTCCGAGCCGGCTCGCTGCTCCAAAAATCAGCAGGCGCCAAATGTATCGTAACCCATATACCAATAAACTTGAAGCCAAAAGAAGCAAACTCCATTTAAGCAAAATCCCTTGAGTAAGATTCCCGTTGCTGACCCCGTCTACAATAATTCTTACGATAAAAGGTGGAAAGAGATTGATTAGGGCAACAATAATTAAGACAATAATCCCGAAACCGTAGCTTTTCTTTTCCAACTTAAAAAACCACATTAAGTCCTTAAAAAGAAGCATAATTGCCTCCCTTCGGAAGTTTACAATACCTAAACAAAGACTTTTCTCCATATTGGAGTAAAGCATACAAAAGTATATCATAGGGTTTCATCGTATATCCAGTATTATATTATCATCCTCAATACCTATTATTAAGTTCTCTAAGCTTACTACTTTGTTCACAAGCACATCCTGTCTGCCCCACAAAAGTACTTAACCATACGCACATGATCTTCACTAGGGTTTATTACGAATAAGGAATAGTTAAAAAAGCACCTATCATTAAAATAGGAGCTTTTTTCCTCAAGGGTCAGATAACGGGCTCTTCCTCACCTGCAATCGCTTTTTTGATATTGTTTTGGGTTACTGCTTGGTGGGAAGTATGCCACGAAACTTTCTTATTAAACAGTAGGAGTACTTGAGGAGACTCATGTTTGATCCCTAATTCCGCCGTTATTTGGTTTGAAACCGATCGTGACTCAATCACCTTGATCATGACGACCAAAACCTCGTTCGAACTTTCTTTGATAAAATTCTGCACTTCACTCCAAGCACGTCCACTGATGGGGCAGGCTGTACTATGTTTAAAGAGTATAACCTTACGTTGGCGAGAATCATCTAAAATCTCCTTAAATTCTTGATCGGTCGTTATTTCTCTAAATTCCGCCATCATTTACCATCCTTTTATTATCAAATTAATATCGACTTTAGTGTCCATACACTACGCATTAATACAGGTTTTGTCTTCCTTTAGCACTTTAGCCGCTGGAGAAAAAACAGCCAAAATGCCTCCCATGACGACAAGGAATCCCCCTAATGCTTGCAAAAGAGTTATACCTTCATGAAGGATGATAACAGCTAAGAAAACAGTCATCACAGGTTCCATAGTACTTATAATTGATGCTGAAGTTGCACCAATATATTTCATACCGTGAAAAAAGGTGAGCATAGCAATTATTGTCGAGAAAAGGGCAATACCTCCGATCCCCAGCCAGGTGTTTAAGGAAAGACTTATGGTTGTCCCACCCAACGCGACTCCAATTACCCCATAAGTCAGAGCAGCAGACGTGGAAATCAACGACGTGCTTACTAAAGGTGTCGTTGATTTTAACACTTGATTTCCAATGAGAATATAGATTGCATAAACAAAGGCTGATCCAAGGGCAAGTACAACACCAAAGGAATTAATTCCTTTCAAGGCCACTCCCAAAACTAAAACCAGTCCTGTCGTAGACAATACTAATCCAGCTAGTTTGAAACTAGAAAACGTTTCTTGTTTCATTAGTACTGCTAAAACAGTTACAATAATAGGGTAAGCGTAGAGAAGCATAGCTGCTAAAGAAGCCGGTATGTAACGTACCGAGGTTAAGTAAAGACCCGCCATTAACGAGTAGCATAACCCGCCCGTACCCCATAACACAAGCCATAGTTTTAGAGTTAAGCGAGGAAATCCTTCTTGCCATATAGTGATAGTCCAGAAAAAAAGTGCTGCAATCGTGAATCTAACAAATAATACCGTTGTGAGACCCGCGCCACCTTCAAAGACAAATTTCCCCAAAATGGGGTAGACACTGAATCCCAAAGTAGAAATCAAGGTTAAGAGAGCACCTACAATAGATTGTTTCTGCCTGCTATTCATGTCATTTCTCCAATTTACATCATTTTAAAGAATCTTGTTGAATACCCGTAGTGTCCTGATTCACATCACTATGCTAATACGAGAATTAATCTGTAAAGCTGGAGATTTCACGTTTGTCAATCTGTGCAACTGCCCTAATAATCTCTAATAATAATTTCGCGGATTGATACAAATCTTCTTCCTCGATACTTTCATCAGTCGTGTGGTATTTTTGCATCCCAGTTCCTAGAACAACACAAGGTACACCGTAACGGTTAAAATTATTAGCATCGCTTCCACCGCCAGTTACCCCAAATTCGGCAGTTAAACCGGCAGATTTAACCGCTTGAACCGAAAGAGTGGCAATTTTCGATTCCTTAGCGATGTTTAGAGGGTCGTACAATCTTATAACTTCAATCTCTGAGATAGCGCCGGCTTCTTCAGCACAATAATTGAACACTTCACACATCTGTGCCGTCAAACGTTCTAGTTTTCCTAAACTACGGCTCCTAGTTTCGCAAGTAACTTCTACTCGATCAGCTACAATGTTTGTGACCCGCCCGCCTTGGATCGTTCCGATGTTTGAAGTCGTCTCTTCATCAATCCGGCCCGTTTTAAGACGAGAAATTGCCTGAGCGGCGACTACTATAGCGTTAATTCCACTTTCAGGTTCCACACCTGCATGCGCTGCCTTGCCCTTAATCGTAATATTGATTCGATCCTGTCCAGGGGCTCCAATAATAATATTACCTGGTTTTCCACCGGAGTCCAAGACATATCCTAAGTCAGCAATCAGTTTAGTCTTATCAATATTCTTGGAACCATTTAAACCTCCCTCTTCCGCCACACTAAAGACAACTTGAATATCACCGTGAGGAATAGCTTGCTCTTGCAGGGTTCTCAGTGCCTCAAGGATCGGCGCAATCCCGGATTTATCATCGGCCCCCAAAATCGTTTGCCCAGCAGCCGTGATTAAACCGTCGTTTAACACGGGCTCAATATTTAAGCAAGGTTGTACTGTATCCATATGGGCTGAAAATAAAACGATCGGCGCCATAGGCAGTGTACCTTTTAAATTGGCAATGATATTTCCGCAATTACCCCCTATCATCTGCCCGGCATTATCTTCTGTTACAGTCATGCCTAGGTTCCGAAGGCGTTCTATAAGCATATCGGCAACTGTACGTTCATCCTTTGTTGGTGAATTAGTTTTTACTAATTCGAAAAACTCTGTTAGCATTCTTTTCTTATTAATAGTAATCATGTCGTAACTCCTTCACAATAACTCCCACAATCGCTTATTAAAGCAATTGTTAGTTTGAATCTCAATATCATATTGATTCATTTAAAGTCTTTGTAATTCCTGCTTGATTTGAGAATATCTTATCCAAAATCGATGTGACTAATGAACATAAATAAGCTTTTGGTTTGCTATTTGTAAAGGATTAGGCATAGTGCCTAATCCTTTAGCCTCAATCACTTGCCATTCTTAATGGCCATGTCTCCAAATTTCGTTGTTACCACTTTATCATAAGGGGCAATTTTATTGAGTTCACCTGCATCTTTTATTATCTGTTGCAAAAGATAGAAATCTTTTTCCTGAAGTACAGGATCCGTTTTCCAGGTATTCTGTTCCTTATATCGTTTAACCGCGCTCACCAGTATCTGATCGTTTTCCTCGGGGAATTGAGGCTTTATGGCCCTGGCAATCTCTTCCGGTGTATGATTTTCAACCCAACGCTGGCCTTTGTAGATTGCGTTTGTAAACTTTTGAATTAGTTCTGGATTCTTCTCAATGGTGCTTTTCTTAGCAAAATAGGCAGTATAGGGTACTTCACCACTTTCCTTACCCAAAGAGGCAACGATATAGGCTTTTCCCTCTTTCTCCATGCTCGATGCCGTAGGCTCAAAAATTATGACATAGTCACCTTGGCCTCCCATAAAAGCACCTGGCATAGCTGCAAACTGCATCGTGGTATCGATGGAAACATCTTTTCCAACTTTAAGGCCCGTTTCATTTAAAACATATTGAAGGACAATGGCGGGCATACCGCCCTTACGTCCACCAAGTACAGTTTTTCCTTTTAAATTACTCCACTTAAAGTTAGGCTCAGGATTCCTACCCATTAGGAACGTTCCATCTCCATTGGTCAGTTGGGCAAATACCACACTATGATCTTCTTTACCCTCGTTATAAACATAAACACTCGCTTCAGGCCCGGCAAAACCTATGTCAACTTGCCCAGAGAGCACGGCCGTCATAACCTTGTCGGCACCTTGACCATTTGAAATCTCAAGCTCTAATCCTTCTTCCTTAAAAAAACCTTGTGTTATAGCTACATACTGTGGAGCATAGAAAATTGAGTGTGTTACCTCAGAAAGTTTAACCTTAGTGATATCAGTTTGATTACTACAACCTGAAAGCACGAGGGACATTCCTAAAAGCAACACGATAAATACCATTAGAATACCCTTTTTCATATGACATCCCCTCTTTTATTTGATTTATGTAGTTTGTTTTTAAACTCTTAAAGTGGGTATTGTTAACTTAGCAATTTACGTTTACGATGCTTTGTTCTTCACTATTAACTTTTCTAGATAAACCACCCCCTGGTACATCAATGTTGCCGCCACACCTAGTATAATGACACTGGTCATGACTAGATCTAATTTAAAAACTTGCCCTCCGTAAACAATCAGATAACCTAATCCAGCTTTTGATACTAAAAACTCCCCTACAATCACCCCTACCCATGACAACCCAACATTAATCTTAAGTGCGTTAATAATAGTTGGGGCTGACGCTGGTAGCAGCACTTTGGTAAGAACTTGGAGTTTTGTGCCACCAAAGGTTTGTACAAGCTTTGATTTTTCACGGTCAATAGCTAAGAATCCATTTAAGACCTCCAAAACAGTGACGATAAGTGAAATAGCCAACGTCATTATAATAATCGCCGAAGGACCAGCCCCTATCCAAACAATAAAAACGGGTCC
>JAUZPJ010000147.1 GCA_030706025.1 Bacillota bacterium
AAATCCTCACGAACTTAGTCTCCGAGTGTGGGTTAGATTAACGTAACAAGCTTGCAACTGAAGTGGTGCTAATGTCTAGCAAATTATCCGAAGTTAGGCGTAAAAAAGCTCAAACTCCGAATCTGAGCTTGAGTAAATAGAAGGTGGTTCATGTGGTGAAGCTGTTTACCTAACTTTGGATAATTACAATGCACGAAACCGCGACGGTTAAGGAAAACGCTATGGGGATTGAATTTCTAATCCCCCGTCTAATTCATATGACATTTAAGTAAAACTCAGTAGGGATTGTATCGAAGTAGCGTTAATTATGCTGAAACAGATATAGTTTCCCCCTCCCCATAACAGGGCACTTTATTAAATACATGCAGTTTGGACAGCGATTGGGGGAGATTTACCCAAGCTCATAAACCGTTTGGGTTTATCTGATCCGCAATTAGGGCATTTAGATAAATCTAATCCTGTAAGCTTCTGGATGAGTTGGAGGGTTGTAGCTTTCTCTCCAATTAATAAAGGGGTATGGGTAAGTTGTTTGCAAATCTTTAGTTTGGTTGTCTTGTTACGATTGCCAAGTAAGCCATAGTGCCGAATTTTCATAAAACGACTCGGCAAGATGTGAATAAGAAATCTTCGGATAAACTCCTCAGCGGAAAGCGTCATCAACTTATGCTTACTGTCGTCCTTGTAGTCCCGCCATTTGAAGGAAACTGTATCCTTTTCCATGCTAACGATGCGCTTGTTGGATATAGCCACTCGGTGAGTATATCGCCCCAGGTATTCAACAACACAAGCAGCATTTTTAAACGGTGGTTTACAGTAGACAATCCACTCTTTACCATAGAGAGAGGTGAGCAACTTTTCGAATTCTTTATCGTCGGAAAGATATTTTTGACTTCCGTGGAATTCAAGCTTGTTTTGGTAGTAGAGCTGTTTAAGGTAATACAGGAATTTGCCTCTGAACTTCCGGGAGAGAACTTTAACTGGAATGAAGAATTTCTTTCTGCTGTTCACCCATTTTCCGATGGAGGATAATCCCCCGCCGGGCACAATGCAGTGAATATGCGGGTGGTGCATGAGGTTTTGTCCCCAAGTATGCAGAACCGATGTAAAGCCAATCTTTGCACCAAGATATTTTTTGTCAGAAGCTAAATCGGTGAGCGTTTCAGCAACGGTCTTAAACATGAGGGTATAAACTGCTTTTTGATTTTGGTAGACCATTAAATTGAGAGTATCCGGGATAGTGAATACCACATGGAAGTATCCGATGTCGAGTAGATTGCTTTTCTGGTTTTCAATCCAACGTTCTTTGGCCAGAGCTTGGCATTTAGGGCAGTGCCTGTTGCGGCATGAATTGTAAGAAATACGTGTATGCCCACAACTGTCACAAACCTCTTTATGGCCGCCTAACTCTGACGTTCTACATTTTTGAATGGCGGACATCGCCTTATGTTGCGTGATAGTAAGCTTATGGTTGGTACGATAGTTTTTGCCGTATTTTATGAAGATATCTTGGACCTCAGTCATTGGCTTTGTCCGATTCAGTCATCTTATCAAGGGGACTTGTTACGTTGAGAGATTCAATCTTCACCAAATGCAAGTAAATGCAGGTCGTGTTGATATTTGAGTGGCCGAGTAGTTGCTTGATGTGGTAAATACTTGTGCCGGATTCCAACAGGTGAGTGGCAAAACTATGCCTCATAGTATGGACTGTCACGTTTTTAGAGATGTTAGCTTTCTTTACATATTTATGAAAGAGATTTTGTATTGCTCTGGTAGTCATGTGAGTGTAGGCCCCCTGTGTTAGCATAGTTGTCATAGACCTCCGAGAGAAGTATAGTGAGTTAAGAGGACTCGGAGGAGGAAGAGAATGGCAAAGTACAGTGAGGAATTCAAGCATTCAATTATGATGAAGATGATGCCACCACAGAATCAATCGGTAAGTTCAATCTCTAGAGAAACGGGTTTATCAGAGGGTACCCTACATCAATGGAGAAGACAAGCAAGAGCCAAGGGAATGGCAGTTCCTGGCGGGGAACAGGAGGTTGAGCGCTGGAGCACTCAAGATAAGTTTCTTATTGTTATGGAAACTGCTCTTCTCAGCGAAGTGGAAATAGCTGAGTATTGCCGGAGCAAAGGGCTTTATGTTGAACAAGTTCAAGCTTGGCGTGATGCCTGTATGCAGGCTAATGGTGGGGTTGCACAGGAAGCGTCACGTCTTCAGAAAGATCTGCGTGAGAAAGAACGAGAGATCAAGAAATTGGAGCAGGAGCTTCGTCGTAAGGAATCAGCTCTTGCGGAGACTGCGGCCTTATTAGTTTTAAGAAAAAAGGCAAATGCGATTTGGGGGGACGGCGAGGACGCTTGATCAGCGCCTCGGATCGCGAAAAGGCCATAATGCTGATTAAAGAAGCCACTCAGGCAGGCGCCAGAGAAACGAAGGCTTGCAATGAATTGGGGATTAGTCGAAGAACATTACAGCGTTGGAGAAGTGAAGCAACTCCGCTTGAAGATCAACGGCCCCTTGCTAAACGACCGATTCCTCGGAATAAGTTAACCCAAGGAGAAACCGAGGAGATCGTTTCCATTGTTAATCAACCTGAATTTCGAAGTCTTCCTCCCAGTCAGATTGTCCCAATACTCGCTGACAGAGGAGTCTACATTGCATCCGAATCTTCATTTTATCGCGTCTTAAGGCATCATAATCTGCAGCATCATCGAGGTCGTAGTAAAGCTCCAATGAGTAAACCCATTTCATCACACTGTGCCACAAGCCCTAATCAGGTTTGGATGTGGGATATTACTTGGTTACCCGGTCCGGCTCGGGGTATTTACTTTTATCTGTACTTAATCTTAGATTTGTTCAGCCGGAAAATCGTAGCATGGGATATCTGGTTAGAAGAATCCGCTGAAAATGCCAGTCAGTTGGTGCGGCGTGCTGTTTTATCTGAACAACGTTCGGTACCATTAAAGCCGTTGATTCTCCACTCTGATAATGGGAGTCCGATGAAAGGTGCTTCTCTATTAGAGACCTTGTATCAGCTTGGGATCACACCCTCAAGAAGTCGTCCTCGGGTGAGTAATGATAATCCTTACGCAGAGTCTATCTTCAAAACCTGTAAATACCGTCCAAACTATCCATCAGCAGGCTTTGCCGATTTAACACAAGCAAGAACATGGGTATTAGATTTTGTACGGTGGTATAACCATGAACACAGACATAGTGGGCTGAATTTCTTGACACCGCATCAACGACACACAGGAATGGATCAAAGTATTCTTGAAAAGCGACGTAAACTCTACGAAGAGGCAAGGGCAATTCATCCAGAGCGTTGGTCGCGTGATGTTCGCAATTGGAGTTTGGAGCATGAGGTATGGCTCAATCCAGAGCGTATTAAAACTGAAAATATTGAGGAAAAGAAATCCTCTTAACTTATATGTGAATCTTGGGGTTTAGCGACAACTATGTTGACAAACACCGGTGGTAAAAAACTCCTGCTTGAAACGCTCACCGAATACAGAACCTGGATCTATTCAGATCTATAATTAATCTTCAAAAAAGGAACGTGAACCCGGCATGGCTATTCTGGTTCACGTTCCTTTTTCTAATCCATTGAAATGCCGATGAAGAACCTACTAACTTGACTCTTGTCTGCTGAGGACGGCCTTCAGTGGTATAAGGTACTCAAGGAGGTTATAGAATGAAAGAAATCAAGGACACTGTACTATTTATCTTAGCCATAGTTATAATGATCGGTTTAAAATTGTGGTTTGTGCTGGAAGTACTAATTAAAATTATCAAACATCCTCTTATAGGGATAATTATTACTGGGATCATTTTAGTGGTAAAAATCTTTAAGAATTGAGATGATTAAAGTGCTCGGTTTTTTATATGGCTCTGTCACAACATCTAAATAAAATTTTAAGGTTTTTAAAACAATTTCTAGATTGCAATATTAAATGAAACAATTGATGTGAGAAATCTCCAAGTAAATCTTTGGAAGGATTTTTTCTATAAACCACCTTGAACAAAATCCCCGAAAATAAACAAGATTATTCAAGACAAGATTCAACGATTCTTTCCTAAGCCATAACAGTGCTTATTTATTTTTAGGTATCTAATGCACCTAGAAAAAATTAATGCAATAATAAAAGGGGGATACCCCCTAAAACTTTTTAATCTTATTCTTAGCCAGACCCAACCACAAATATTATTTTCTATACCCCCCCTACCCCTCCAGAAATCTGCATTTTTGCATTAACCAGTCATTTAGATCGCTTAGCGCGATCATTTAGCTAATGCAACTTAATGCAGATTTTTATTTTCTGCATCTATACGCTTTAGCGAGAATCTTAACATCCTCAGCACTAAGCGATACCAGTTCTCCATCGTCCACTCGGATGATAATAAACACGCCCTGGAGATCCTCTCTTTTAGGAGGCTTCTGGCTAGGGGGATAGTTTCTATCGTAGACGATTAAGCACCCAGGGCGAATTGATTCCACTGTTTCAATATAACCCTGAATCGTTAGTTCAAGGGCTTTCAGGTTATTGGGGAGTTCACGAACTTCAGGAGCTTTCCCTGGCTCTACTACTAAAGCTGTTATCCATTTAAGCATTCAAATACTCTCCTTTAGCCCAGCAATAAGACGAGATAGGCGAAGATTTATTCAGCAAGCCATTGGCCCATTTGCCTGGCTTCTCCCAATAATTCGGTCTGATTAGTCAAATCATCAGGTTGACGAGTCCCACCAGCTATGAGGATTTTATACGATCGGAACCAAGGAATAAAAGGTTATTCCCAACATGCTCAAAGTAGTGCCGGAAAAAGGATGTATCTTCCCTGCCCTGAGTTACCGCGATCAGAACCTTTTTTCCAGATTCAAGACTGCTGTTATAACCGGGGCGGAGGAAAGGCAACAACCTGTCAACTGCCGTTTTTAATTGAGCCGACATCTGCCACATATAAACGGGAGTTGCGAAAACAATTCCATCGGCATTAGCAATCTCATCAAATACTTCCTGCATGTCGTCCTGCTGCACGCATCGGCCCTTCTCCGTACAAGCACGGCATCCCTGACATCCTTTAATATTCATACCATTCAGGTAGTAAGACTTGACCTCAGCTCCTTGGTTGCCAGTCCCCTTAATAACCTCATCAGCAAGAGCTGCCGTACACCTATGTTCATGGGGACTTCCGTTAAGGATAACAATCTTTTTCACAGAAAATCTTCACCTCACTGAAATTTGGTATCCGGATAACTGAATCGATTAATCCCAAGAACCCGTGAATTCTTCTGGATTAGCATTTTGTACATCCCGAAGAATCTCTTGGATTTCCGCATGATATTCTTTAGGAGCATGAATTGCTCCCCACCCCTCAACCATTTGAAATAAACCATCATAGGCATCACTGTGATACGATTTAATATAGTGTGTGATCCCACGATCAGTTAGAATACCGTCCATAAGCTGAGCCTCAATTTCATTGTTTAAAAGACAGGCTAGGGTATTGATAGATCCGCTAAGATTAGCAGTTTGCATATTCAACTTTTCCCTCCGGTTATCCTTAAATTTAAGCAAGCCAACTTTAATCATTGAATATCCAAAATCAACGAAGAATGATCAGAAACGCCTTCCAATCTCTCCAGGTGTGAATAATTTACTGAATTAACTCGATCATTTAACGAAGGTGTAACAAAACAATAATCTAACCTGAACCCATTTCTCTTGCCGTTTCTTGCGTGGCTATACCATGTAAATTCTCTATCCACTGGATATCGTGATCTCCAACAATCAATCCAACCGATTTCACTTAGTTGTTTTAAATACTCTGCCCTTGCAAACGGAGTTCCTTCTCCATCAATTTTTAGCCCTGTATTAAAATCCCCTAAAATCATACATTGCGTATTAAGCCTTTCGGAAGCAAAGTTAATTACTGATTCTAAAAAGGCTCCCTTTTTTCGTGTTATCTTCTCGTCCGTTCTCGCGTCGGGAACGTATACGCCAAGAACACTTAAATTACGATGAGGTAACGTTACTTCTAACCATCGTTCTGGAAGATTAACTCCATATGAAATATAACTTTGTACAATCGGCTCTTTACAAACTATTAGGATACCGTTTGTCTTTTCTCCTGGTTTAGAGTCACATTGAAAACCCCAACCCAGATCTTTAAGCTTAGTATCTATGTTTGTTCCTGTATGATACTCCGTTAAAACCAAGAGATCTGGATTATGCCCTTGAATTGTTTCCAGTATTTTAGTTATCCTGTTTGAACCACCGTGTCTAATATTCCATGTCATTATCTTCATTTCTATCCCCTCTAATATATAGCATATGGGCCTAATTTAAGTATGGAAAAAAGCATGGACAATTTCCCTCGGCCTAGTCAAAATTAACCTGTCCAATACTCCATTATAAGAGCCTCGGCCTACGCAAAAAACGGGTTCAGAATTCCTCTATAGGAAACCCTGAACCCGTTGATATTACTGTATGGAGCGGACGACGAGATTCGAACTCGCGATCCTCGGCTTGGGAAGCCAATGCTCTACCGCTGAGCCACGTCCGCTTGATATATCAAGGTTTTTGCCGTTTTAGGTCATTTTATGACCTTCGGACTCCCCTTGGATACAAATGAAATTATACAGTTAAATAATAGATATGTCAATTCTGTTTAGAAGATTCAATTTGGATAAAAATGGACGATCCACAATAAA
The DNA here is from genome assembly GCA_030706025.1 of Bacillota bacterium. Classification (GTDB taxonomy): domain Bacteria; phylum Bacillota; class Desulfitobacteriia; order Desulfitobacteriales; family Desulfitobacteriaceae; genus Desulfosporosinus. The sequence continues at coordinate 6,714 of JAUZPJ010000147.1, forward strand.
ACAAATGAAAAATTATTAATTGACTAGCATATTCAGTGACATTTACGCCAATTCATGGGGAACACCAACTAGCAAAAATAAGACTACTATTGCTTATGGGACAAGTGAA
>JAUZPJ010000148.1 GCA_030706025.1 Bacillota bacterium
TCGAATCGCTGAGGCAGCAAGGACCTGTATTGGTTTTCGTACCTAAGATTTCTTGGCTCGGTCCGTGGATTAAATGCTTCCAACGCCGATTTCCGAGTTGGCGTATTGACGGTAGTTATAGTGCGGACTTAGGTCGGTCTATTAAACTTGAGCAGTTACGTCAGGGGGAATTTGACCTTTTTGTGAGTACGACCATCCTGGAACGGGGAATAACGTTACCAGGGGTACAAGTCGTGGTTCTGGCTGCAGATCATGCTGTTTTTGATGAGCGGGCTTTGGTGCAAATGGCTGGTCGGGTGGGGCGAACTCAAGAAATTTCGGAGGGAAAGGTTATATTTATATCTAAGCAAATGACACCGTCCATGAGGACTGCAATCCGCTGGATCGAGGACCAAAATAGGTTGGCTTTGGAACTAGGTCTTATTGAGAGGAGTGCTGAAAGGGCGTGGAAGTCTTGAGGGCCTTCGGAAAGGAAGTAACAAGGATCAGCAGGGCGTTATGGTATAAGGATGAAGAAGCTTGTGTTCTCTGTGGGAGAGAGGGCGGTCCGATCTGTTTGACTTGCACAACAGATTATCTTCACCCAGAGTTAGGGAGGTGTAAGGGGTGTGGAAAGCTAATCGTCGCAACAAAAATACACTGTCTTGACTGCGAGACTGGAAAGGGTCCGAAACATCTTGATCAGGTAACAGCTTGGGGTCATTATACGGGAGAATTACGAGAATTTATTCGGAATATAAAATTTGGAGCACACCCGCGAGAAGTTATGAAAATAGCTCGTCCGTTTTCAGATTGGGCGATTAGCCAACTTCCCGTTGTTGACGGCGTAGTTGCCGTGCCAATGCACGCTGCGCGTTTAGCGGAGCGTGGGTATAATCAAGCAGAGGTTATTTGCTCCGCGTTACATTGGGAATTAGGATTGCCGCTGCTCCCAGGGGTCGAACGGATTGAACCTACGTCATCTCAGGTTATGCTTTCCCGTCAGGAACGCTTCCGTAATTTAATAGGCGCATTTGGAGTGCGACAACCAGAGTATCTTAAAGGGCGAAGTGTTTGGCTTGTAGATGATGTGACTACAACTGGAGCAACACTTGAGGCGGTGGCAAAAGTCTTGAGGGAAAGCGGAGTTCGATCAGTTTATGGCCTATGTTTAGCTGCCGGACTTGAAAAAAAACTTGTGCCTTCATGAATTTAGCGCTATAATAATTATTGGATGGGCATAGCCTATTACATTTTTTTACGTAAGGGGAATATCTTTCATGGCCTTTGAAGACAAAGATTTAGTATGTAAAGACTGCGGAGCAACCTTCATTTTCACTGCTGGGGAACAAGAATTCTATGCTGAAAAGGGTTTCGAAAATGAACCACAACGTTGCCGTGAGTGCCGTAATGCACGCAAAGCAAGTCGTAATTCGCAAGAAGGAAGATCTCGTGAAATGTTTACTGTTATTTGTGCGGACTGCGGTGTAGAGACACAAGTTCCTTTCCAACCGACTTCCGATCGTCCAGTATACTGCCGTGAGTGCTACCAGCACCATCGTCCGGCTCGCGAGCAATATTAATCCTTAAATAGTAATTATCTAAATTATTTTGATATTGACAAGCATTGGTTGACGTAGTCAATCGATGCTTTTTATTTTTGACAAATTTAATATTATAGAAATAGAGTTTTTCAACAAAGTTACACACAGTATCTGTGCGAAAAACAGTGTCTTTTTAATACTTATCCACATTATCCACATCCTCCTGTGTGTAACTTAAGGGGATAATATGCTGTTGCATTTAGGAGAATATCCATGAAGTTTTAAAATAATTTACTACTAAAACTAGTTTAATAAGCGTTTACTTTTATAAAGTAGGAATTGTCTTGTGTAAACGAACGATTGAAAGATTCTAAAGATTATACCGAAGCCCAACAAATCTTAGTCAAAGATGTCCTTGGGTAAATAGTTCCGCCATTAGTTGGACTCTCGATTTAAAAAGTAAAATGATTGTTGAATAGGTTAGAAAAAATAGGTATTGAGTAAATATTCGTAGTTATGTATAATTAGGGACAACAAGATGAGCTAAGACTATTGTAAATTTCAATAAAGTTTTTGGGCTCATCAAAAGAGAGGGGAATAATAATGTTTAAATCCAAAGTTCGTCTAGTTTTGGCCGGATTACTTAGTTTAAGCCTCTTAACCTTAGCTGGTTGTGGAAGTTCCAGCGCACCTGCACCAAAGCCCGAGACTCCCGCCCCAGCTGCGGCTGATAAAGTTCTAAAGGTCGGCTCTGATATCGCTTATGCACCGTTCGAATTTATGGACGAAAAGCAACAGCCAACGGGGTTTGATATGGAGCTCATCCAAGCACTTGGAGCTGATATGGGATATGGCAAGGTTAGTATTGAGACGTGTGCTTTTGACGGTCTGATTCCAGCGTTACAAGCAGGTAAATATGACGCCATCATTTCAGCCATGACGATTACAGATGAGCGTTCCAAAAGCATCCAATTCAGCGACAAGTATTTCAAAACGGTTCAATATATTGCTATGAAAAAAGGTTCGGATTTTAAGAAGTTGGCTGACTTAAAAGGGAAAAAGGTTGGAGTGCAACTCAATACAACCGGACAATATGCTGTTGAAAAGTTAGGAATGGAAACTAAGAAATATGACACAACACCAGATGCTCTAAATGACCTCTTAAATGGTGGGTTGGATGCCGTTGTGGCGGATGCTCCAGTCGTTTTATGGTTCCAAGCCCAAAATCCAAATGCTCAGATTAACTCGGTAGAAGCAGACTCAGACCAAGAATATTATGGAATTGGTATGAAACAAGGAAATAAAGATTTAGCGGGTAAAATGAATGCTTCCTTGAAGAAGTTCATGGATAATGGCAAATATAATGAAATTTACAAAAAATGGTTTAAGAAGGATGCGCCAAAGTTTTAAGCGGTTCAACTTAAGGTAATTGAAGATTATCAAAGGACATGGGAGGTACTTAAGAAAGTGCCTCCCTCTATTTTTGGGATTCGTGAAATAAGTAAGAAAGTATTTTTACTTGTATAAATTTGAGGTAAAATGTATAATTTTATGCAGTGGTTTGTAAGACCGCAACACATATACTGATCTTTATTTAGTAATGAGAAATGAGGAGGATTTCCTGTGGACATGAACTGGAAGGCGGCTCTCGATAGTATACCAATTCTTAATAAGGCAGCCTTACTTACTTTGGAACTTACTGCTGGTGCAGTAGCTATCGGAGTTGTAATTGGACTCATTATGGCCTTGGCTCGGTTATCCAGAACAAAAATTGCTCGTGCAGCTGCTATTGGCTATATTGATTTCTTTCGTGGAACACCACTTTTGGTCCAAATCTTTCTGGTTTATTTCTTAGTTCCAAGAATTCTCCACTGGGAGACTTTACCGGATGACTACCAGTATTTTGCTGGGGTTCTCGCAATGGGCCTTAATTCCGGAGCATATATTGCTGAGATCTTCAGAGCGGGAATTCAATCGATTGATCGAGGACAAACGGAAGCAGCTCGGTCATTGGGAATGACGCAAAGTCAGGCCATGCGCTATGTAATTCTCCCCCAAGCGTTTAAACGTGTAATTCCGCCTTTGGGTAACGAATTTATTGCCTTACTTAAAGATTCATCTCTGTTATCAATTATTGCAATTCAAGAACTTTTTTACAGCGGGAAAATTATTGCTGGACGAACATTCCAGCCAATTCCCATGTATATAACCGTTGCTTTGTACTATCTTTTGATGACCCAGTTAATTTCTCGGTGGGTTACCTATATGGAGAGGAGGCTGGGTAAGAATGATTTACGTTAAAAATTTGCATAAATCCTATGGAAAACTTGAAGTTTTAAAAGGGATTGACTGTCATATTAAAGAAAAAGAAGTGGTTGTGGTCATTGGTCCAAGCGGATCAGGGAAGAGTACGTTTTTGAGATGCTTGAACAAACTTGAAGAGCCGACAAGCGGAGAGATTATTATCGACGGAATTCCACTAAACTCAGAGATAAATGTTAATGCTATTCGTAGGGAAGTTGGAATGGTGTTTCAGCGTTTCAATCTCTTTCCGCATATGACAGCCATACAAAATGTGGTACTTGCCCCAGAAATTGTACGAAAAACGAATAAGGCGGAAGCTGAGAAGGTAGGATTAGAACTTTTAGCTAAAGTGGGTCTCTCAGATAAAGCGGGGGAATATCCGGATCGTCTTTCAGGAGGGCAACAACAACGGGTTGCTATTGCGCGCGCCTTAGCGATGAAACCTAAAATTATGCTTTTTGACGAGACGACTTCTGCTCTAGACCCAGAAATGGTCGGTGAAGTTCTTGCCGTCATGAAAGATTTAGCCCGTGAAGGGATGACCATGGTTGCCGTAACCCATGAAATGGGATTTGCTCGTGAAGTAGGGGATCGGGTTATTTTTATGGACGAAGGGATTATTATGGAAGAGGGAGTGCCCAGCGAGGTATTTGCTAATCCGAAGAATCCACGGACACAAGCGTTTTTGAGTAAGATATTATAGGTGGGAGTTTATTGTGCGCTCGTCCGCGAGTTCCACCGCCGACGAGCTCGTCAATATTGACCTTCATTCCGAATACGTTTAAATTTTACCAAGGATGGTTATCCTCTAAGGTATTAGTTAAGTCTTGGGCCGATGCGAAGCGTTGCTTAAGTGCTTAGACAATTCAAGGAGGTATTTTGGTGTTTGGTAAAGTAAAATGGTTCAGCAAACAAAAAGGGTATGGATTTATTGAACAGGATAATGGACAAGATATTTTTGTACATTTTCAATCGATAGTTGGAGATGGCTTTCGTACACTTGAAGAAGGACAATCTGTCGAGTTCGATGTTATTCAAGGTCCACGCGGTGAACAGGCTTCTAATGTAATGGTCCAGTAAAGCCTATTTTTTTAGGCTTGTCGAAGAGAGAATCGTTAAAAAGGTGATGCGATTCTCTCTTTGAGCTTAGTTTAAAAAAAATTACCTGCTAATTTATAAATTTGCAGGATTTTTTACGTAAATCGGGAATATTACTTTCATACCATCTTTGAAGGGGGTTGAGGTTTAATGAACATTAATATTCGTGGTAAACATATTGAACTCACTGATGCACTTAAAGAGTATGTTATGAAACGAGTCGGTAAGTTGGCTAAATACTCAGATGAGTTTATGGATGTACAGGTCACCTTGCTAGTTGAGCGCGATCGGCATCGGGTCGAGGTAACAGCCCCAATTCATGGTATGATATTACGTGGAGAAGAAGAAACGGAAGATATGTATTCTTCGATTGATATGGTTGTTGAGAAGTTAGAGCGCCAAATCGATAAGTATCGGACACGAATTAATAAACGCATGCGCACTAAGGTGTTAAAGGATCATGATCCTAAGCAGCCTTCCGCAGTGACCGATGAACCACGTGAAGAAATCGTTCGCAATAAGAAATTCCCTGCCAAGCCTATGTCCGTGGAAGAAGCTATTATGCAGATGAATTTGATTGGACATACTTTCTTCGTCTTTACGAATGCGGAAACCCAAGAAATGAATGTGGTTTACCTACGAAACAATGGAGACTATGGTTTGCTCCAACCCCAGGCTTAGAAAGATTTAGCTTGTAAGTCGTCCAGGTAATAGAATGAAACGAAACCCTTTTTTGGTACTCAATAAAAGGCCCGCTATTGCGGGCCTTTTATCTATGTATCAAAAGCATAGCCTTTGCTACATAGATAAAATATTTCCAAGGTGCTCGGTTTGGTTGCAGTCGCTACTTAAGGATGTTAAAATTAAGAAATACATGGATTGAGAAAGGTGGACATAATGGGGTTTTTAAGTTTATTTGATGATAATGCGCGAGAAATACGGAAATATCAAAAGCGCGTTGAAGTAATTAATAGCCTTGAACCATCGATTCAAGCACTGAGCGATGATGAATTACGTGGTAAGACCGCTGAATTCAAAGGGCGTTTAGAACGAGGAGAAACTCTTGATGGTCTGTTGCCAGAGGCTTTTGCCGTTGTTCGAGAGGCCGGTCGAAGAGTGATTAACCAAAGACACTATGATGTACAGTTAATCGGGGGTATGGTACTTCATGATGGTCGGATTGCCGAGATGCGTACAGGGGAAGGAAAAACCCTTGTGGCTACGTTACCTTCGTATTTGAATGCTTTAACCGGTGAAGGGGTACATGTCGTGACGGTTAACGATTATTTGGCTCGTCGTGACAGTGAATGGGTGGGGAAAATTCACCAGTTTCTTGGGCTTTCCGTGGGCCTGATTGTTCATGGTTTAAATTATGAGGAACGCCGCAGCAGTTATGCTGCAGACGTGACGTATGGGACTAATAATGAATTCGGCTTCGACTATCTGCGAGATAATATGGTAACTCGACCAGATGGTCTTGTTCAGCGTGAACTTAATTACGCTATCGTGGACGAAGTAGACTCTATCCTTATTGATGAAGCGCGTACTCCTCTAATCATTTCAGGTGAGGCGGATAAGCCTACAGAGTTATATTTTCGGGTTGCGATGATTATTCCCCGTTTAAAACCTGAAGAAGATTATAAGGTTATAGAAAAAGAACGAGTTGTTACCCTTACAGAACAAGGGGTCGGTCGGGTAGAAAGCATGCTGGGCGTGGATAATCTTTATGAGGATATCCACACAGAGTTGGCTCATCATGTTAATCAGGCTTTGAAAGCGCATGCTCTTTTTAAACGGGACCGTGACTACGTGGTTAAAGATGGCGAAGTCATTATCGTTGATGAGTTTACAGGTCGTCTAATGTTTGGACGCCGA
>JAUZPJ010000149.1 GCA_030706025.1 Bacillota bacterium
AATTCGCAGGAAAAACCTTGTTGAAGTCGGGTATGTGGAACCGTTAAGTAAAAATAAGATTTTGAGTTGCGGCATCCGAGAGTGTATTGATAAGGGCAGAGAATTGATCAAGTGGGATGAGAAAAAAGCTTTATATAAAGAACAAAACGGAGATAAGCGGAGAGGACTGGGCATGGCTTGCTTCAGCTATGCTTCGGGTACTTATCCGGTTGCGTTAGAGATTGCGGGTGCACGCATCGTGTTGAATCAAGATGGCTCAGTTCAACTTCAGTTAGGGGCAACAGAAATTGGTCAAGGGAGTGATACAGTATTTGCCCAAATGGTGGCTGAAATTCTGGGACTTTCGCTGGATATGGTGCATGTAGTTTCTAACCAGGATACAGATGTTTCTCCTTTTGATACGGGGTCTTACGCATCCAGACAAACCTATGTTAGTGGGATGGCGGTAGAAAAAGCGGCACTTGAAGTAAAAAATAAAGTTCTAGAGTTCGCGCACAGGATGACGGATATTCCCGCCCATCTTTTAGACCTCAAACATCAAAGTATCGTCTATAGGCATTCTGGGGATAAGGTTTTGACGTTGAAAGACGTTGCTATGCAATCTTACTACGATCTAGTTTTAGCAAAACCTATTACGAGCGATGTTTCAAATAACGCGCGCATCAATGCGATGCCCTTTGGTGTAACGTTTGCCGAAGTGGAAGTAGATATTAAGACCGGGAAAATTAAGATCTTGGAGATTTATAATGTTCACGACTCGGGCAAGATTATTAATCCACAATTAGCTGAGGGGCAAGTACATGGGGGAGTAAGCATGGCTATTGGCTATGCTCTATCCGAGCAGTTACTATTTGACGAAGTAACGGGTAAACCCCTTAACAATAATTTATTGGATTATAAACTTCCGACTATCATGGATACGCCTGATATAGGTGTCGCTTTTGTGGAAGCCGAAGATCCTACTGGGCCATTTGGGGTCAAAGCACTTGGTGAGCCACCAGTAATTTCGCCAGCACCCGCCATTCGCAATGCTGTATTGGATGCAACAGGCGTGGCATTTAATCGGATACCAATGAATCCGCAACGAGTGTTTGAACGTTTAAAAGAAGCTAACGTATTATAGGGAGGCGGTGAAGAAATGTACGATATTAAGGGGTATTTTGAAGTAGAAACCATAAGTGAAGCGACCACACTCCTTGCCACAAACCCAAATCTAAAAATGATTGCAGGCGGAACGGATGTACTCATTAAATTACATGGCGGCCAGCTAAAGGGTGCTGAACTTTTGAGTCTGCGTAAGATAAAAGACTTGGAAGGTATCCGGAAATCAGAGGATGGGACAATTGTTATCGGCCCGATGGCTACATTTTCTATGGTTTTTCATAATCCCATTCTTAAGGATTCTATTCCAATATTAACGGAAGCGGCCATCTCAATGGGTGGTCCACAAATTAGAAATATTGCGACCATTGGTGGAAATGTATGCAACGGAGCTACGTCGGCAGACAGTGCCTCATCCTTGTTTGCTCTTAATGCTCGGTTAAAGTTACAGGATAAGAACGGGGAGCGTGTGGTTCCAATCCGTGAATTCTATCTGGGACCTGGGAAGGTTGCTTTGAATCCTGGGGAAATTCTTACTGAGATTCTTATTGCGCCAGAAGATTACAAGGGGTTTGGCGGACAATACATCAAGTTTGCTATGCGTGAAGCAATGGATATTGCGACACTTGGTGTGGCGGTTGTTTGTAAAGTGCAAAACGGAAACTTCGATGAGGTTAGAATTGGGCTTGGGGTTGCAGGTCCAACTCCGTTAAGATGTCTCGAGGCAGAGGAGTACGCCAAGGGCAAGAAGATTTCGACGGAAACGCTCGTAGAGATTGGAAAGCTGGCAGTAAAATCTACAAAGGCTCGAACCTCTTGGCGAGCTTCCAAAGAGTATAGGGAACATTTAGTGGAAGAACTCACACAGCGAGCTCTGAAGATAGCCGTTGTCAACGCTGGAGGTGCGGAAGTTGTTTAAACAGATTTCCTTTGCGGTGAATGGAAAAGTTTATAAATTTGAGGTGGATGTACGCGAATCGTTGCTAGATGTCTTGAGAAATCATTTGGGTTTTACTGGTGTTAAGCAAGGGTGTTCAGTAGGAGAATGTGGAGCCTGTAGTGTGCTCATTGATGGTGTTCCTCATGATACCTGCATTTACTTAGCGGTTTGGGCAGATGGAAAAGACATTCGGACGATTGAAGGGGTAGCTGACAAAAACGGAGAGCTTTCCAATGTGCAGAAAGCGTTTGTCGAAGAAGGGGCTGTACAATGTGGATTCTGTACTCCTGGTCTTGTTCTGACCACTACAGCATTGAAGGAAAGTGGAAAAGACTATACTCGAGATGAACTGAAACGAGAACTTTCAGGACATTTATGCCGTTGTACGGGGTATCAGAATATCTTAAAAGCTGCTGAAAAGTCTTTAGAGGGTCATGTTTGTACATGTGTTGACAGCCCTCATTATAAAGGGGAATCATAGGTCCTTACTTCAGGAGGAGCTTCTAGCTTCTCCTGAGAACGAGCTTTGTAGAACAGAAAAGAATTGAGGAATGATAAATAATGATGAGTGATAAAATGATCCCAATTCCCTTTAATAAACTGGTTAGCTGGATGTTTGAGGAATTTAAACGAACTAAAACAATTTTCGGTGTATCAGACGTTAAATTTTTTCAAAAAAAGAATGACAAAAACATTCAACTTTTTGGAGAAATTATGGATACTCCAATTGGACCAGCTGCTGGTCCGCATACCCAGCTTGCGCAAAATATTATTGCTTCTTATTTAAGTGGTAGTCGTTTCTTTGAATTAAAATCCGTACAAATTATGGACGAGTTAGAAATTCCTAAGCCTTGTATTCTGGCAGAGGATGAGTGCTATAACACGGAGTGGTCTACTGAGCTTCCAATTATGGGCGCCTTTGATGAATATGTAAAAGCTTGGTTTGCACTCCATGTCCTACAAAAAGAGCTGTTTAACCAAAGTGATCGGCGCTTTATGTTCAACATGAGTGTAGGTTATGACCTGAAGGGGATTCAATCCCCTAAAGTTGATCAGTTTATTGAAGGGCTTAAAGATGCTTCGGGAACCCAGATTTTTAAGGAGTGTCTTGCTTCTTTGCTTGAGAATGTTGATCAGTTTAAAAAGGTTGACAGAGCCTTTGTTGAACAGATTTCACCAAATATTTGCACCTCGATCACCTTATCGACCATGCATGGCTGTCCGCCCGCTGAGATCGAAGCCATCATAAAGTATCTGATCAGCGAAAAGAAATTACACACTTTTGTCAAGATGAATCCGACGCTTTTGGGTTATGAGTATGTGCGGAACACCTTCGACAAGATGGGTTATAAGTATATCCAACTTAGGGAAGAGTCCTTTACCCATGATCTCCAGTTTAAGGATGGAGTAGAGATGCTAAAACGTCTTAAAGTTTTTGCAAAGGAAAAGCAAAAAGACTTTGGCGTTAAGATGTCAAACACATTGCCCGTTAAGATTGGAAGATCGGAATTGCCGGGCGAAGAAATGTACATGTCCGGTCGAGCACTATATCCCTTGACCATTAACCTTGCCTATAAGTTAGCCTCCGAGTTCGAGGGAGATCTCAAAATCTCCTATTCTGGTGGAGCGGATGCGTTTAATATTGATCGCATTTTTGAGACAGGCATCCAGCCTATCACAGTGGCAACAACCCTGTTAAAACCTGGATCCTATATGCGTTTTAAACAAATGGCTGAAATTTTAGATCCTCTAATGGATAATAAAGAGTCCGGTAAACTTGACATGGAAAAATTAAAAACCCTCGCTGAAAGTGCGTTTAGGGATGCAAATCATATCAAAGAAAAGGGAGATTTGATCAATCGTAAAACGGAGCTAAAGCTCCCAGTTCTCGATTGCTTTATTGCCCCTTGTACGGTTGGATGTCCCATTGAACAGGATGTTCCGGAGTATCTTCGCTTGGTTGGGGAAGGACGATATGAAGAGGCGTTTGATGTCATTGTATCCAAAAACCCATTCCCCTTTATTACTGGGACGATTTGTACCCATAACTGTATGACGAAGTGTACACGTCTTGACTATGATGAATCAGTTCATATTCGCGGACAGAAATTAGTGGCTGCGGAAAAGGGCTATGATGCCTATATGCAAACGATTTCTGCGCTTAAACCAGAGTCCTCCGCCAAAGTCGCCGTCATTGGAGCCGGTCCGTCTGGACTAGCGGCTGCTTATTTCCTCGCCAAAGGAGGTATGGAAGTTACTGTATTTGATAAACGAGAGAAGGCTGGCGGTACGGTTGAATACGTAATACCAGACTTTAGAATTTCGAGAGAAGCGATTAATAAGGATATTAAGCTCATTGAAAGAATGGGTGTTAAATTCGAATTTGGGATTGATCCTAATTTTTCTGTCGCTGATTACAAAGCGAAGGGCTTCCAATACGTTTATGTGGCCATTGGTGCTGGCAAGACCAATGACTTGGATATCGAAGGAGATAAGGAGCGCGTGATGGGAGCGATTCCGTTCTTGGAAGCCTTTAACGCTAACAAAGATGCCTTAAAGCTCGGCAAGAATGTAGCGGTTGTCGGAGGGGGTAACTCCGCAATGGACGCTGCTCGAGCTGCTCTAAGAGTGAACGATGTAGAAAATGTTTATATCGTCTATCGAAGAACGAAAGACTACATGCCTGCTGATCATGAAGAGTTAATTTATGCTCAGGAAGATGGCGTAATCTTTAAAGAGCTACTTGCACCGGTTTCGTTGACGGATGGTGTCTTGAAATGCCAGAAGATGGAGCTCGGTCAGCCAGATGCCTCTGGGAGAAGGAAACCTGTAGCTTTAGAGGGCGCGTTCGAAGAATTGCCAATTGATACAGTTCTGTCAGCAATTGGAGAACTAATCGATTATGATCTCTTAAAGAACAATGGGATCCAAGTAGGTGAAAAGGGAGAGATTCTCGTCGATCACGGAACGCTGGAAACCAGTGTGGAAAATGTCTTTATTGGTGGGGATGCACTCGTAGGACCTTGGACTGTGGTTGGAGCTGCAAGGCACGGAACAATGGTTGCTAAAGCAATTCTAGAAAAGGAACAGCTTGAATTTAAACAAGAGTTTATGTCCAAGATCTCCTTTAATAACGAAAAGCAATTGTTGGAGATTGCTGAGAAGAAAGCGGTTATGAAACCTGTTGCTGATCACAAATTAGAATCCGATCGATGTTTAGAGTGTAACAAGGTATGTAATATCTGTGCCGAGGTATGCCCAAACCGTGCCAACCTTATGATTCCTGTTAATGGCAAAGGTTTAACCAATATGAATCAGATTCTTCACGTAGACGGAATGTGTAATGTCTGCGGAAACTGTGGTACCTTCTGCCCATATTCCAGTGAGCCATACAAGGTTAAATTAACGCTGTTTTGGACTGAGAAAGATTTCATGGACAGCCCTAATGTTGGTTTCTATTTCTTAGGTGATGGATCTTCGGGTGAATTTAAACTTCGCCTAGATGAGAAAATAACCAAGGTTTCGTTTGATGACTCCGGTAATACGGATGTGCCAATCGATGACCAGATTAAGGCCTTTATCTGGACCGTCTATAAAGACTATGATTATCTGTATAAAGTTTTAGACTAATGCACATATTGAGAGAGGTCGAATTAAAAGTCGGCCTCTCTCGAATCAAAAACTACATAGGTTTATGGCAATCCCGATCGAGTGGTAAAAGTCTCTTATTCATGATCCAAAATCTTAATTCTCATATTGAAGAATCTTATTTGTATAAGTTCTTATCAAAATGATAAGGACTACGTAGCTCTCTCTATGACTCGATATTCCGAAATTTAATAGGTAATTAGACTTTAACTTCTGAATTTGCATTATCGTTTTGAGAAATGTTGTTCGAGACTATGGTTGAAAAAGTCGCATTCTAGGCAACTTTGGTTTATTTTGTCGAGTTGGCACGAATATTGCTACTAAAACACAGGTGTAGGCGCCAAATGCTCCTTGCAAGGACCCTTGACAAAAAATCAATGCGTTGCCACCGACTTTGTTTATTACGGGTTTCTAAGATTCCTAAGAGGTCGGGGCAAAGTAGACCCCTTGAATTAGTTGCGGAACTTACTCAAGGACAAGGATCATAAGGAGGTGACAGTGGTTTAATTATTAATCGTACCGCACTGAAAAAAAGGAGGAAAGTTAACAATGGCAAATACTAACAACGGTGTCGCACCAGTTGACGAAATGCTACCTGCCGGAAAACTTTTTTTGTACGGATTACAACACGTACTGGCTATGTATGCCGGAGCGGTTGCTGTACCTTTGATTATTGCAGGAGCAGCAAAATTGACTCCGGCCGAAACTGCTTTTTTAATTAACGCAGACTTATTCACCTGTGGAATTGCTACCTTACTCCAAACCTTAGGGATCTGGAAAATTGGAATCAAAATTCCAGTTATTCAAGGGGTGACTTTTGCCGCGGTAACGCCTATGATCATCATGGCTTCGACTGGTGGCATGAGAATGATCTTTGGGTCTGTTATTGTAGCCGGTCTATTTACGTTTTTAGCGGCACCTTTCTTTAGTAAATTAATCCGTTTCTTTCCCCCGATTGTTACCGGGACTATTATTACCATTATCGGGGTGTCTCTCTTGCCAGTTGGTATACAATGGGCAGCAGGCGGTGTCGGGAACAAGAATTTCGGTTCGATGACCTATATCTTCGTTGCGACAATTGTACTGATAAGCATTCTTTTGATCAATAA
>JAUZPJ010000015.1 GCA_030706025.1 Bacillota bacterium
CAAGGGCAATCCCAAGGTCCTCGTCCAGGATATCAAGGGCAATCCCAAGGTCCTCGTCCAGGATATCAAGGGCAATCCCAAGGTCCTCGTCCAGGATATCAAGGGCAATCCCAAGGTCCACGCCCAGGATATCAGGGACAATCCCAAGGTCCACGCCCAGGATATCAGGGACAATCCCAAGGTCCACGCCCAGGATATCAAGGGCAATCCCAAGGTCCACGCCCAGGATATCAGGGACAATCCCAAGGTCCACGCCCAGGATATCAGGGACAATCTCAAGGTCCACGCCCAGGATATCAAGGGCAATCCCAAGGTCCACGCCCAGGATATCAAGGACAATCTCAGGGTCCGCGCTCCGGATATCAGGGACAAAATCAAGGTTCCCGACCGGGAATGGTTTCGCGTGCTAGTGCTCCGCCAGCGACCCCAACAATTACAGAGCAAGCTAAAAGACAGCCGCCTGCAAGCAAAAAGGCCCAAGATAAAGCTTATGAACGGAAACGCGAACTAGAAAAAGAACGGGAGAATGCGATCCGTGCACCCCATAAACGTTATCCCAAACAAGCCAAAAAGGAAGTTCGGGATACGACACCAAAGCACATCGTAATTCAAGGGTCAATTTCAGTTCAAGACTTAGCTTCAAAAATGAGCCGCAAAGCAGGCGAACTTATTAAAAGTTTGATGAATTTGGGAGTCATGGCGACGATTAACCAGGAACTAGATCCTGAAACTGCAACAATCGTGGCTGCGGAGATGGGTGTTACAGTTGAGGTAAAAGAAGAGAAGTCCATGGCGGTTATCATAGATGTTGAAGATGCTCCAGAGGATCTCGTATTCCGCCCACCTGTCGTAACAGTGATGGGACACGTTGACCATGGTAAGACGTCCCTCTTGGATGCAATTCGTACCACACATGTGACGGCTTCCGAAGCCGGTGGGATTACTCAGCATATCGGGGCGTATCAGGTTGAAATCAAGGGACAAAAAATTACCTTCTTAGATACTCCCGGCCATGAGGCTTTCACCGCAATGCGTGCTCGTGGTGCTCAGGTTACAGATATTGCTGTTTTGGTCGTAGCGGCTGATGATGGAGTAATGCCTCAGACTATTGAAGCGATCAATCACGCTAAAGCGGCTGAGGTTCCGATCATAGTAGCCATTAATAAAATAGACAAAGAAAACGCAACACCGGAAAAAGTAAAACAAGAATTGACCGAGTATGGCCTAGTCGTGGAAGAATGGGGCGGAGATACCATTGCGGTTCCCGTGTCCGCAAAAACTAAACTGGGCATTGAACAGTTACTTGAGATGATCCTTCTGGTTGCAGAAGTTAAAGATTTAAAGGCGAATCCGAATCGCCCGGCCGTTGGAGCTGTTATTGAGGCCGAGTTAGATAAAGGTAAGGGCCCCATCGCTACCGTCCTTGTTTCTAAAGGTACGCTCAATATTGGGGACGTTGCGGTTTCAGGCTGCGCCTTTGGCAGAATTAAGGCGATGGTGGATGATAAAGGCCGACGAGTTAAAAAGGCCGGTCCTTCCATGGCGGTGGAAGTACAAGGTTTATCCGAAGTGCCTGAAGCTGGTGAGACGTTCTATGTTGTTGCCGATGAAAAGTTGGCTCGACAAATTACATCGGCACGAATTGCTGTGCGTAAAGTTGAAGAATCAAAACAAACCGTCGTAAAAGTTAGCTTAGAGGATCTCTTTGACAAGATCAAAGAAGGCGAAATAAAAGAATTGAACATTATTATTAAAGCAGATGTTCAAGGGTCTGTAGAAGCCCTGAGGCAGTCATTACTGCGGCTTTCAACCGGCGAGGTACGAGTGAACCCAATTCACGGCGGTGTGGGTGCCATAAATAAAAACGACATAATGTTGGCCTCGGCTTCAAATGCCATCATTATAGGGTTTAATGTTCGTCCAGATTCAAATACTAAGGCGACTGCTGAACTTGAGGGTGTGGATTTACGGCTTTATCGTGTCATCTATGACGCTATTGAAGATGTTAAAGCTGCTATGACGGGTCTGCTTGATCCTACCTTTAAAGAGACTGTCCTGGGTAAAGTCGAAGTGCGTCAAGTATTTAAAGTGCCCAAAGCAGGAACTGTTGCAGGATGTATGGTGACGGAAGGAAAAATTATTCGTTCAGCGAAGGTTCGTGTCATTCGTGATGGCATTGTCATTCATGATGGTATAATGGAATCTCTAAGACGATTTAAAGATGATGTTAAAGAGGTTGCCGAAGGCTATGAATGCGGACTTGGGATCGAAAAATTCAATGACATTAAAGAAGGAGATGTCATTGAAGCGTATATCATGGAAGAGGTTAAGCGCACACTTTAGTAAATGTGTCCTGGAGGTATAGGTATGTCAAAACATCGGTCCAATCGGCTAGCAGAAACTCTCAAAGAAGAAATTTCTCAGCTCATTCGAGTGGAGCTAAAAGATCCACGGATTGGTTTTGTAACGTTGACAAGTGTTGATGTTGCAGATGATTTAGCTCACGCCAAAGTGTATGTCAGCGTTTTAGGCAGTGAGGAAGAGGGAAAAGAATCTTTGGATGCATTGAATCGTGCTGCAGGGTTTGTGCGAAGTGAACTTGGGAAGCGTATACGACTCCGACACGTGCCGGCTATCGTTTTTAAATACGATCCCTCTATACAACATGGTGCACACATAGCAAAATTGTTACGGGATGTTGGAGTTTCCGATGATTCGAGCAAGGAAGAATCCCATGAATAATGAAAATCCGCCAGTAGACGAAATAATTGAAGTGTTAAGAAAAGCGCCAAAGGTGGCGCTTTTCTCCCATGTATCACCTGATGGTGATTGTATCGGATCCATACTGGCCATCGGTCTGGCCCTTGAAAAGATGGGAAAAGAAGTGTTCTTTTATAATCCGGATCCAGTTCCCGACAATTTAAGGTTTTTACCAGCAGCATCACGCATTAGTCAGGAACTTCCGGATTCTTCGCAGCAAACTTGGATGTTTGTGGACTGTACGGATTTTCAACGTGTCAATCTTGCAGCATCACAAATTTCTAGCGAGAGTACGGTTCTTAATTTAGATCACCACATTTCCAATCAGTTTTTTGGAGACTTGAACTGGGTTGATCCACAAGCATGTGCTTGTGGAGAACTCGCCGTGACCTTGATTAATAAACTGGGCATAGAAATAGAAAGAGATATGGCCATTAATCTCTACACTGCCATTGTGACGGATTCAGGCTGTTTTCAATATAGTAACACGACTGCGCAAACTCATCGTTTGACGGCAGAACTACTCGATACAGGTTTTGACTTATCAAGGATTCATCATAATCTCTATGACCAGAAGCCTTTGGCTCAGCTGAAGTTGCTGCAATGTGCCTTAGACAGTTTGGAAATCTATGCAGAGGGTCAATTAGCGGTTATGACTTTGAGCTTAGAGGATTTTCAAAAAAGTGGTGCAGCCCAGGAATTAAGTGAAGGGCTGGTTAATCATATCCGGAGCCTTGCGGGTGTCGAGGCGGCAATTTTGCTTAAAGAAGTGGGACCTCAAGAGATCAAAGGGGGCCTTCGTTCGAATCTTTGGCTCAATGTCAATGAGATTGCAGCACGCTTCGGCGGTGGAGGGCACCAACGTGCCGCAGGGTGTACCTTAAGAATTCCCATGGTTGAGGCTAAACAAGCTATAACAAACGCGATTGAGGAGGCATTAAGGCTTGGAAGGGATCATTAATGTCCTCAAACCACCAGGAATGACTTCTTCAGATGTGGTTGTATGGATGCGGAGAATTTTGAAAACTAAAAAGATCGGTCATACGGGTACCCTCGACCCCGGAGTAGCTGGGGTGTTGCCCCTCTGTGTCGGTAAAGGGACACGCTTAGCCGAATACATAACGGAGCAGGGGAAAGCGTATCGAGCTGAGATTACCTTTGGAATAACGACCGATACCCAGGATTCCTACGGGAAAATGACTCAGGTTACCCCGCCGAATATGAAAGAAAATGACCTATTACGGGTGTTGCCAAGTTTTACAGGAAAGATCCCCCAGATCCCCCCGATGTATTCCGCAGTTCGAAAAGAAGGGAAACATCTTTACGAATATGCGAGACAAGGGATAGCCCTTGAAAGAACGCCGCGTGAAGTCACTATCTATCAATTAAAACTAGAAAAGTGGTACGAAGGAGAGTTCCCTAGAGCGATATTGGACATAGAATGCTCTAAAGGCACATACGTCCGGACTTTATGTCATGACATTGGAAAGATGTTGGGCTTTGGTGCGCACATGTCCTACTTATTACGTGTCCGCTCAGGCCCCTTTAAAATTCATGAGAGTTGGACCCTTGAGGAAATTGAAGACGCTGCGAGCAAGTTAACTTATTCTTTTTTACTTCCGCTTACAGCAGGTATTGAACTGCCAAGGGTTATCTTATGTACTGCACGCGCCAATGCTTTTAAACATGGTTTACCGACAAGGCGGGAACAGATAAACCTCTCATATGAAGGACATGAATCGTATGTTCAGGTTATCGGGGATGGAGAATTGATAGGAATCGGGGTTTTGCGTGAACAAGGCCTTTTCCCGCATAAGGTTTTTGGATGATTTAGGAGGGTCAAATCGGTGCAAGTAATAACAAGTCTGTCTATAGAAAAGAAAGAACCCTGTGTTATTGCGTTAGGTAATTTTGACGGAGTACATCTGGGGCACCGTCGCTTGCTTGAACATGGATTAGGACAAGCAAAACGTTTAGGAGTCAATCTTAATGTTTTGATTTTTGAGCCTCACCCTTTAAAAATTTTATTTCCTGAACGGAATGTGCAGCTATTATCTACTAGTCAAGAACGCTTGAGATATATGGAACAAATTGGGGCGCATACTGTCTATCAGATACCCTTTACGCGGGACATGGCGAACACGTCACCGGAACAGTTTGTGGAGAAAGTGTTACTTCCCCTAGGGGTGATCCATGTAGTGGTTGGTTTTAATTATTCTTTTGGTGCCCAAGGAAAGGGAAATCCTGAGTTGCTTCATGCCTTAGGACAAAAGCACGGATTTGGAGTCAGTGTTCTCCAGGCCCAAGTAATGGATGGTTTAGTTATTTCCTCGACAAGTATTCGCAAAGCGTTGCTTGAAGGGAATATCACCTTGGCTAAATCTTTACTTGGACGTTCGCCATGCCTGAGTGGAACAGTCGTACATGGGGAAGAACGCGGGCGTCAGCTTGGCTATCCAACAGCGAACATTCTCCCTCCGGAAGACTTACTTATCCCTAAACGAGGGGTATATGCGGTTTGGGCCACAATAGATGGTAAGCGCGTGCCGGGGATGATGAATATCGGTATGAAACCAACCTTTCATAAGACATATGGCACAATAGTCGAGGTTCATTTCCTCGGTTTTGACGGAAATCTTTATAATCGCAAGATTACGGTATATATCGAAAAGCGTTTACGCGATGAACGTAAATTTAACGGGATTAATGAACTATTAAGCCAGTTGAAAAAAGATAGTCTCGATGCTGAAGACTTTTTGCATGGAATCCTTTAAGGCCTTATACCCTGAAACTTTACAAATATATTTTTACCATGTATACTATCTAAGAAAACTAATAGTACCCACTGACTCGGCTTGACGAAGTCTCCAACGTCGACCTGGGCTGTTGGGATTTAAAAAACGGGGGAAAAACAATCATGATGACACCTGAGAGAAAACAAGAGATTATTCAAAAGCATGCCCAACATGAAGGGGACACTGGGTCTCCTGAAGTGCAAATTGCGCTTCTAACAGAACGGATCACCTATCTTACGGAACATTTTAAAACCCATAAGAAAGACCATCATTCACGGCGTGGTCTTCTGAAAATGGTTGGTTCACGACGTGCCTTGCTTACTTATTTAAAGAATGTAAATTTTGATCGTTATCGTAATATTGTTGCTGAGCTTGGTCTACGTAAGTAGTACGAATTGATCAACAAGACAAGCGGATCTTTAGGGATCCGCTTTTTATTTTTAACAAATAAGTTGTTTTGGATCTGAGATTATTCTTAATTCTAGTTTTTTTATGCAAATTGCAGGAAATAATAACAATATGTCGAAGAGAAAACAAGTTGAAAAGAAGGATTGAAAAGTATTAAGGAGGTTCCATTGTGAAACAGGAAATACTTGAAAAGTCACTCACGGTCGGTGGGAGAACAATGACTTTCCAAACTGGCAAGATTGCTAAACAAGCGGGAGGCTCGGTTTTTCTCCGGTATGGGGACACAGTGGTTTCAGGGTTTGCGACATGCAGTGCAGCACCACGGGAGGGAATTGATTTCTTTCCCTTGACCGTCGAATTTGAAGAACGTATGTATGCCGCAGGTAAGATTCCTGGCGGATTTATTAAACGAGAAGGAAGGCCTAGTGAAAAGGCTACATTATCTGCACGTTTAATTGATCGCCCAGTTCGTCCGTTATTTCCGGAAGGATTTCGTAATGATGTCCAAGTGATTACAGTTGTGATGTCCGTTGATCAGGATTGTGCGACAGATATTACGGCAATTAACGCGGCATCTGCTGCTTTAACGATATCAAATATTCCTTTCGAAGGTCCTATTGCGGGCGTTACCGTGGGACTTATCGACGATGAATTCGTGATTAATCCTACTGTTGAACAGGCAGGAATAAGTCGGTTGCTTCTTACAGTAGCAGGAACTGAAGAGGCTGTTACGATGGTAGAAGCTAGTGCCCAGGAAGTACCCGAGGATGTAATTTTAGAAGCGATTATGTTTGGGCATGCAGAAATTAAAAAGATTGCCAAGTTCATCGCAGAATATCGAGATGAAGCCCTTCAATTAGGGCTGGCTAAAGATAAGTTAGAAATTCAAAATGTTAAAGTGCAGGATGAATTGGCTAAAGCCGTCAAGGATTATACATATAGTAAATTAGATGCAGCTGTCCGTGTCGAGGAGAAAAAGGCACGAGAAGCTGCGATTGAGGCAGTTAAAGTAGAGGCCTTAAGTTATTTCGAAGCAGAGTTTCCTGATGAATCCAAAACTATTAAGGGGATGCTTGAAGACCTTGTACACCTAATTGTGCGTAAATTGATTACTGATGAGCATATCCGTCCGGATGGCAGGGCAGTCGACGAAGTTCGCCCGATCACGGTTGATGTGGGAATTTTACCGCGCACACATGGGACAGGACTCTTTACCCGAGGTCAAACTCAGGTCCTTACTGTAACGACGCTGGGTGCCGCAGATGATGAACAAGTTTTGGATGGTTTGGGTCTTGAACGTTCCAAGCGCTATATCCACCATTACAATTTTCCACCCTACAGTGTGGGGGAAACCCGACCGATGCGCGGGCCAGGACGACGGGAAATTGGGCATGGTGCTTTAGCAGAAAGGGCTTTAGTCCCTGTTTTACCGGATGAAGGTAAATTTCCTTATACAATACGATTGGTTTCAGAAGTCTTAGAATCCAACGGATCAAGTTCGATGGCTTCAGTATGCGGCAGTACCTTGTCCTTGATGGATGCAGGTGTTCCTATTACTGCTCCAGTGGCAGGCGTTGCGATGGGACTCATCAAGGAAGGCGATCAAATCGCGATATTAACTGACATCCAAGGCTTAGAGGATCACTTCGGTGATATGGACTTTAAAGTAGCGGGCACGAGCAAAGGCGTAACGGCTTTACAAATGGATATTAAAATCAAAGGGGTATCAAGAGAGATACTTCTGCAAGCACTAACCCAAGCTAAAGCGGGTCGGCTTTTTATTTTGGATAAAATGTTGACGGTTATAGACAAACCCCGCCCACAACTTTCTTCCTTTGCACCAAGAATTATTACGGCGTCAATTCATCCGGACAAAATCCGTGATGTCATTGGACCTGGCGGAAAAACAATCAAGAAAATTATCGAAGAAACGGGTGTCAAGATTGACATCGAGGATGACGGCCGTGTCTTTATATCTTCAGTTAATGGCGATGGCGGCGATCAAGCTTTAAAGATTATCCAGTCTTTAACCCAGGAAGTCGAAGTAGGCAAAATCTATAAAGGAAGAGTTATGCGTGTCATGGATTTTGGAGCCTTCGTGGAAGTGATCCCAGGTGTATTGGGGTTAAGTGGTAAAGAAGGGCTAGTCCATATTTCCCAATTGTCCCACGAACGTGTCGAAAAGGTAGAAGACGTCGTTAAGGTGGGGGATGAGATCATGGTTAAAGCCACTGCAATCGACAAACAAGGTCGATTAAATCTCTCTCGTAAAGAGGCCATGCCAAAGGCGTAAAGTAGAATATAATTTAGCATGATCAGTCTGTGCGTTCTCCTCTTCGCATAAATGTAAATGGAGGGGGGACGCGAATGTTCATAAACTTAAGAATCTCGCGACGAATACTCTCGTTAGGCGGGATTTTCTTTCTGTTGGTGGCAGGAATCCTTACAAAGAATTGGATCACGGCATCTAGTTCTCCAGTCACAAAACCCATCGAACATATTGAAACGGATCAGAAAGTCATGGCTTTAACGATTAATGTAGATTGGGGCGAAGAATTAATACCTGCCATCTTGGATGCGTTAAATAAGGGCAATGCTCGAGCGACATTTTTTGTTACTGGGCGCTGGGCCAAGAAAAATCCAGAACTTCTAAAAACAATGGCCGAGCGAGGGCATCAAATTGAAAACCATGGGTATTCCCACCCACATCCTGATCAGATCTCTGTGGGGGCTAACAAGGAAGAGATTAAAAAAACGGAAAGTATCATTGAAGGAATCCTTGGACAAAAAACTCGCTTTTATGCACCTCCCTATGGTGAAAAGGGTATTTCCGGGTTGCGTGCTGCCCATGAACTAGGCTATCAAACGATTCTATGGACGTTAGACACAGTGGATTGGCGGAGTGACAGTACTACGGCGATTATCGTTCAAAGGATTGTTAATCCTGCGATAAGGTTTGGAATAAAACCTAATAAGAGGGGTGCGATTGTTTTAATGCATCCAAAAGTAAATACCGTCAAAGCCTTGCCTAGCATACTTAATCAATTGGCACAAGAGGGATATAATTTCCAAACCTTGGCAGAGCTAATAACATTGGATCAGAGCGGAGATACTACACCTCATAGTAAATAAGAAATTGAGGTGGTTTGATGATCAGACAAAGATGGGCGCGTGCCTGGTGCTGCGTCTTGATTTGTGTTATAAGCTTATGCATAGTTTCAGTGAACCCGGTTTTTGGTGCAACGGTAAAAAAATCAGTTTCAAGACCCACTGTAAAGAAACCTGTTCAACAGACAGTGGTCAAGAATGGGCCTGTTCGAGTTACGGCAGATGCTGCAGTATTGATGGATGTGGTAACGGGAGATGTTCTCTTTGGGAAACAAGAGAATAAACGTCGCCCGCCTGCAAGTACCACTAAGATAATGACTGCAATTCTAGGATTTGAGTTAGGAAAACCGGATGAAGTTGTAACAGTTAGTCAGAAAGCGGCAAATGTCGGAGAAGCAACGATACATCTTGATCCCGGAGAGAAGATTACACTTTATGAACTTATTACAGGGGCTTTGGTTCGATCAGGTAATGATGCCTGTGTAGCGATTGCTGAGGATATTGCTGGAACCGAAGAACAGTTCGTAAAGCTGATGAATAGGAAAGCTCTTGCTCTGGGAGCGAATAATACTCATTTTGAAAATACGAATGGTCTTCCTCTCAAGGAACATTATTCCACGGCTTATGATCTGGCCCTTATGGCTCGGCATGGTTTGCAAATTCCTCAGTTTGCTTCAATTACCCGTCAAAGAGAAACGAAAATACATTTTCTGGATCCTAATGTGTTTATGGACTTGAAGAATACAAATAAGCTACTTTGGAATTATCCGTATGCGGATGGTGTTAAAACGGGGACGACGACAGCAGCAGGTAAATGCCTAGTTGCTTCCGCAACAAAGGATGGGCGTCAGTTATTGGCTGTGGTTCTTAATGCACCTGACCGCTTCGGGGACGCAAAGAAGCTATTAGAATGGGGGTTTGAAGCAACCGAGACGGTTCGGATGGTGACTCCCGGAGAGACCATTGCCGAATTCCCAAGTGTTAAGAAGTCAGTTCAAGTTTTTAGTGATGATCCAATAGATGTAAGTATACCAAAAGCAAAACGAGGGGACCTTCGAACTCGTGTCATATGGGAGAAACCGCCAAATCTCCCGGTTCGGGCAGGAGAACGACTTGGACATTTGGAAGTCTGGCTAGGGGACCAAAAGTATAACAGTGTACCTTTACACAGTAAAAGTGAAATGCTGAAGGGGAGTTGAGTAGATTGTATCAGAAAACGGTGTTGCCCAACGGGGTTAGGATTATAACGGAAGAAATCGAACATGTTCGTTCGATCGCTTTTGGTTTATGGGTCGGTGCAGGTTCTCGGGATGAACGCGAGGGTTTTGAGGGGATCTCGCATTTTATGGAGCATATGTTTTTTAAAGGCACGGAGCATCGAAATGCACGGGAATTGGCGGAATCCCTTGAAGCAGTCGGAGGGCAGCTCAATGCTTTTACGACAAAAGAATATACCTGTTATTACGCAAAAGTCCTCGATGAGGATCTTGATCTCGCAATTGATGTCTTAAGCGATATGTTTTTTTACTCACGTTTCGATGAAAAGGAAATCGAGAAAGAAAAGAATGTAGTAATCGAAGAAATTAAAATGTATGAGGACTCGCCCGATGAATTGATTCATGATATTTTTTCCGAATGTGTATGGAATGACAATCCTTTAGGAAAGCCGATCTTAGGAACTGAGGAGAGCATCCGATCTCTAAACAGAGATAAAATTATGACGTTTCTTTCCCAACATTATGCGCCGGATAATCTTGTTGTAGCGGTAGCGGGGAAAATTAAGCATGAGGATATTGTAGAGAAACTTTCAAAGCAATTTGGTACTTTTAAGCGAGGAGGCCGCAGAGTTTTAGAAGAAACACCAATTGGGCAGACCGTCGAACGTTATCAACAGAAAGAAACTGAACAGATGCATATCCTCCTTGGAGTACCTGGTCTAGGGCAAGATGACGAGGATATCTATGCCATGCACATTTTCAATAATATTATAGGTGGGGGCTTAAGTTCTAGGTTGTTCCAACAGATACGAGAACAGCGTGGTTTAGCCTATTCCGTCTATTCTTACCACTCAACTTATGTAGATACTGGTTTATTTGGAATTTACGCAGGGACGAGTCCCAAGAATACTAAAGAGGTCGTTGAATGTATTCTTCAAGAACTTAAGGAAATTAAGCAAAAGGGTATCTCCACCAGTGAGCTAGAGAGAACCAAAGCGCAAATTAAAGGCGGCCTATATCTTGGGCTAGAGTCTGTAAGTAGTCGAATGAGTCGTTTAGGGAAGACAGAACTGACCTATAATCGTGTGCTTTCCCCTGAGGAAGTCGTGGAAAAGTTGGAAAAGGTGACCCAGGAGGATGTTTTGCGCGTGATCGGACGACTGTGGCAAAAGGATAAAATTAGTATCATGACTTTGGGTCCATCCGGACATGAGCTAGTGTTAGCCGATTTGTTGAAACAAACAGGTTGGGACGATTAAGGAGGATCCTATGTCAGATGCTATTAAAGTGAAAATAAAAAAGGTGAGAAACAATTCCTTAGTTCTTCCGACCTATGCAACGGCGGCCTCGGCAGGGGTGGATCTTTGTGCAGATCTTCTAGAGCCAATGATGATTCATCCGGGAGAGAACGTAAAGATTCCGACGGGTTTGGCAATCGAACTTCCCAGTCGGCATATGGTCGCCCTTGTTTTCGCCCGCAGCGGATTGGCGAATCGGTACGGAATAGGGTTGACGAATGGCGTAGGAGTAATCGATGCTGATTATCGGGGGGAAATTCAAGTTCTAATGCAAAACCTTGGGAACCAATCCGTCAGCGTTAAACCTGGAGATCGAATCGCTCAAATGCTATTTATGCCGGTTTTCCAAGCGTTATTTGAAGAAGTCTCAGAACTACAGGAAACACCTCGTGGATTGGGAGGATTTGGCTCGACTGGAATTTAACTTCTTTGTTCTACGGTAGTTTGTCTTTTCATACAATCCCCATAAGGGGGGAGTGAAGATGCAAGCCCTTGGGGTAATGCTTTTGGTCCTAGGTGTTGTCCTTTCAGTACGTGAACGAAGGTATCTTATGATGTGGCGCTCTAAGCCTGCTTCTAACCAATTGGAGATTGCTTTAAGTCAGTTGGTTGGCACCGCAGGGGGAATTTATCTCTCGCTGGAGCTGTTGTTCTCCTTCCTAAAAATACCGGAGGATTGGTGGAGTCAAGCGGAATTTTTCGTTGAACCGCTGGCCGTTATTTCCTTACTGTTGGCCATTGTTCAACCTTTAGGAATAAGGGTTTGGCTAAAATTTCGGAAGTAGGGAGGGGATAAGGTGCTGTTAAGTGATCTAGCAGGTAAAGAAATTATTAATCTATATGATGGAGCAAAGCTGGGTTTGGTGGGTGATGCCGATCTCGATATTTCCCTTAACGGATCGGTTGAAGCGATCATTCTTACCTCTCGAGGAGGCTTTTCAGGCTTTTGGGGAGCAAAAGAGGAGCGGGAACTACTGGTGATCCCTTGGCAAACTATTAAAAAGGTAGGTTCTGAGGTTATTATCGTTGATTTACATAATAAATCTGAGAAAATACGTTAATATTTGATTTGACAGAGATCCGGATAACCAATAAAATAGTTGAAAAGCTGTAACCCCGCTTTGCATTTGCAACGGGGTTTTTGCCTTATCTTCGCAGGAGGGGTTCTATTGAAGAAAATTCGGGTTTTCATTTCCGGAGCAAGTGGAAAAATGGGTCAGGAAGTGATCCGTTCGCTTATACAACAAGATGATCTCCTATTGGTGGGGGCTTCTGATACTCGAAACCAGGGAATGGATGTGGGTTTTGTAGTTGGTACGTCTAGAGTTGGTATCGATATAACAGGCCCCTTGGATCTTGAAATACTGCGTGAAGTTCGCGCTGATGTTTTAGTAGATTTCACGAATCCTCAGTCGGTCTTAAAAAATGCAAAAACGGCAATTATTGCAGGAGTAGTTCCAGTTGTTGGTACCACTGGATTGGGTGAAGCCGAGATCGATGAAATTCGTGCCCTGGTTGTGCAAGAACATACTGGCGCATTTTTCGCACCAAATTTCTCGATTGGGGCCATTCTAATGATGCGTTTTGCTAAGGAAGCATCTAAATACTTTCCTCATGTGGATATTATTGAGCTGCACCATGACCAGAAACTGGATGCCCCATCAGGGACTGCCTTAAAAACGGCGGAAGGTATTTTGGAAGTTCGAGGTCCTATGGTGCAGGGACATCCTAATGAATATGAGAAAGTTTCTGGTGCTCGCGGCGCAGATTTAGATGGGATTCACATTCATTCTGTGCGGTTACCAGGGTTAATTGCTCACCAAGAAGTATTATTTGGAGGTTTAGGACAAGCTCTAACAATCAGGCATGATGCGTTTTCACGTGAGACTTATATGCCCGGTGTTATGTTAGCTATACGCAAGGCCTATCAGTTGACTAATTTGGTAATTGGGCTCGAGAATTTCCTCGATTAGGTAATGATCCCGCGTAACCGCAGCCCGTATTCCCTCATATAATGGATAGTAGTCAATGGGACACTGTCTCAAAAGGGGGCATAAAGATGAGTGCGGGTTTGGAAGGAATTCGTTTGGCTGTTATAGGAGGGGATGATCGGGAGATTTATTTAATTCCCGAACTTCAAAAACTAGGGGCCTACATAGTTGGGGTTGGATTTGAAAACGCTTCTCCTATTGCGGGATTGAGTCTAGTTCCAACGCTGCAGGATGCAGTCAGCCAAGTGGACGTATTGATTTTTCCGATGTTCGGCACAGATGAACGCGGGGTTGTGAAAGCAAAGTACTCTGCTTCCCCTATTGTGCTTAACAAAGAAGTACTTCAAGCGATACCGTCGCGGGTACCACTTCTCATTGGTTTTGCGCGGCCAGCTTTGAAGGCAACAGCGGAGAAGATGGGACTCCAATTGATTGAAACCATTAAGTTCGATGAAATTACGATCCTTAATTCTATACCTTCGGCCGAAGGAGCTATTCAGATGGCTATGGAGGCCACAAACATCACGATTCATGGCAGCGAAAGTTTTGTTTTAGGTTTAGGCCGTTTCGGTTGGACTCTGGCACGCATGTTAAAAGGTATGGGTGCACATGTGACAGGAGTTGCACGTAAGGCTTCGGACCTGGCACGTGCTGTAGAAATGGGATTTCGTGCTGTACATTTTTCCGAGCTAGAGGATGAGATTGGTCGTGCGGAAATCATCTTTAATACCGTACCTCATCTTATACTAGACGGTGTGATGTTAGAGAAGGTAGCGAGGGATGCGGTAATTGTGGATTTGGCTTCAATCCCTGGAGGAACAGATTTTGAATACGCTCAGATGCTGGGCATTAAAGCCCTCTTGGCTCCGGGTCTCCCTGGTATTGTAGCTCCCAAAACGGCTGGCCGAATTCTAGCCCAAATTTACCCGCAACTTATTCTTCGTCACTTGACCACAATAAATGCTAGTTTTAAGGGTGGAGGTGCGAAGAGATGAAGTTTGACGGGCTGAAAATTGGGTTTGCTCTAACGGGATCACATTGTATGTTAAGTGAAGTTATAAAAGTCATGCAACATTTAGTGGACGAAGGGGCTGAGGTGACCCCGATTATCTCTTATTCTGTTCAAAACATGGATACTAGATTTGGTAAAGCAGAGGACTGGAAAAATCAGTTTAAGGAAATTACGCACAGGGAGCCGATTCAAACTATTCCGGGGGCTGAACCGATTGGGCCCAAGCAGATGTTTGATTGTTTGGTCATCGCCCCGTGTACCGGAAATACTTTGGCCAAACTTGCTAATGGAATAACGGATACGCCAGTGCTAATGGCGGCAAAATCCCATCTTCGTAATCATCGTCCGGTAGTTTTGGCTATTTCGACGAATGATGGGCTCGGGTTAAATGCCCGCAATATTGGGACTTTACTCATTACGAAGAATGTTTATTTGGTACCGTTTGGTCAGGATAACCCTGCTGTTAAAGCGAATTCTCTAGTAGCGCATATGGATAAAGTTCCGGATACTATTGTTATGGCTTGTGTCGGAAAACAAGTTCAACCAGTGCTCTTGGATTACCGATAACGCAGAATCGCTTAACGATCCGGTGCCTTGCCTTTAGCAGGGCACCCTCTAAACAAGTAAAAAACATATTTAAGGAGGAACATATAGGAATGTCAAAAGTTGCAATTGTTGGCGCTACGGGCGCTGTGGGACAAGAGTTTCTTAAAATTCTTGCCGAACGTCATTTCCCCGTTGATGAATTAAGATTATTAGCTACCAAACGTTCCGCTGGAAAACACATTTCATGGCAGGGGCAGGATCTAGAGGTTCTAGAGACAACTCACGAAAGTTTTAAGGGCATAGACATTGCACTTTTCGCTGGTGGATCAGGAAGTACGGAATTTGCCCGTTCCGCAGTCGATAGTGGTGCCGTGGTCATTGACAATAGCAGCGCTTTTAGGCTCGATCCGGAAGTGCCTTTAGTTGTTCCTGAAGTGAACCCCGAAGACGTAAAGTGGCATAAGGGGATTATCGCCAACCCCAATTGTTCAACGATTATTATGGCAGTTGCTATTAAGCCGATTTTTGATTTAGCAGGAATTCGCAGGATCGTGGTTTCCACCTACCAAGCCGTGTCTGGTGCAGGACGCGAAGGAATCGAGGAACTTGAAAATCAGGTAAAGGCATGGTCCCAGGGAGGAGAACTTACTCCTAATGTTTTCCCTTACCAAATTGCCTTTAATCTTATTCCTCGCATTGATGTATTTCAAGAGGGTGACTACACCAAAGAGGAGTGGAAGATGGTTAAGGAAACTCAGAAGATTTTCCACGCCCCGAATATGGCGATTACCGCAACTACGGTACGTGTACCTGTCTTCCGCAGTCACTCTGAGTCAATCAATGTAGAAACAGAGCGCTTAGTAGGTGTTTCTGAGGTTAAAGCGGCCTTAAGTAAAGCGCCCGGTGTTATTGTTGATGATGAGCCCAGTAAAGACCGCTATCCCATGCCCTGGTTCAGTTCTGACAAGGATGAGGTTTATGTAGGACGTTTACGCAAAGATTTCTCTATCCCTCAAGGGTTTAACTTGTGGGTGGCAGGAGATCAGATTCGTAAGGGCGCTGCAACAAATGCTGTACAAATTGCGGAACTTCTACTTTGATCCAAGTGCCAAAGTTCAACAAGGTGGAATTCAAAATTAAGGTGAAGCCAGAGTCTCGTGGTACAAAATACGAGTCCGTGGTTAATATTGTGCCTCGAACATCGAGCTTCGAAGAGGGGGGTTAGAGGTTGCGTATTTTGGTACAGAAGTTTGGCGGAACCTCTGTGGCTACGGCAGAGCGGAGAGCTCAAGTGGCTTCTAAAGTTTCAGAGGCAGTTCATAGAGGTTATTCTACAGTTATAGTGGTATCGGCCATTGGCCGTTCCGGGGATCCTTACGCAACGGATACCTTTCTAAAAATGGTGCAGGGAATCTATCCCGACTTACCAAAACGTGAGTTGGATCTCTTAATGAGTTGTGGAGAAGTAATTTCAGGTACTGTTTTAGTCAGCACTTTAAATAGTCTTGGATTTGAAGCAGTCCTTTTTACTGGAGGTCAGGCAGGAATTATCACTAATGACGATTTTGGCGATGCTAGGATCGTACGTGTGGAGCCAGGTGCTATTCTTGATCAATTATCGGAAGGTAAAGTTGTTGTCGTTACCGGATTCCAAGGAATAACAGAGGACGGTCAAATTACAACCCTTGGAAGAGGGGGAAGCGATACAACGGCTTCCGCTCTTGGAGTAGCTCTTGATGCAGAAACGATCGATATTTATACAGATGTTGAGGGAATTATGACGGCCGATCCTCGAATTGTTGAAGATGCACGCATCATAGACACTGTAACTTATAACGAGATATGTCAATTAGCATATCAAGGTGCTAAAGTCATTCACCCTCGCGCTGTTGAAATTGCAATGCAACGTAACATCCCACTCAGAATTAAATCGACTTTTTCAGACGCGCCAGGGACATTAGTAACTAATATGCATCCAGATCAAGGTGCAGGAACTGATATTACCGCAGACCGTATAATTACGGGGATCGCCCACACACCGAATGTCACACAAATTCGGGTTATAACGGCAGATACTCCAAATGTTCATCTAACGGACAAACGGATATTCAAAGCGATGGCCCTTGCTGATATTAGTGTTGACTTCATCAGTGTTCAACCGGAAGCAGTACTCTATACCGTTTCAGATGAAGTTTCATCTAAGGCAATTAATATACTCAAAAATATGGGTTTCGAACCGGAAATTTCGCCAAGCTGCGCTAAGGTTTCAATTATAGGAGCGGGAATTGCAGGTGTTCCTGGAGTTATGGCAGATATGGTAGAAGCACTCTCCGATGCTGGTGTGACCATTCTACAATCGGCAGATTCACATACAACCATTTGGGTACTTGTACACAAAGAGGATATGGTGACTGCAGTACAAGCATTACACAAGAAGTTTAAGTTAAGTGTTTGAAATTTTTCTAAGCAAGTAAATTAAATCTAATGTGGGAAGAGAGGAAGAGAAAGATGTCTTATGGACGAATCTTGACAGCCATGGTGACTCCCATGAACGAGGCGTTGGAGGTCGACTATGAAGAAGCCAAACGCCTAGCCCGGCATTTGGTAGAACATGGTTCTGACGGTCTAGTAGTTTGTGGAACGACAGGCGAATCTCCAACCGTAACTGCTGAAGAAAAATTAGAACTTTTTAAAGTTGTTAAAGGGGTTCTGGGGAAAAAGCCGGTGATCGCTGGGATCGGCTCCAACTCCACGGACGCTAGTATTGCATTAGCTCGTAAGGCTGAGAAAACCGGTGTCGATGGTGTGATGGCTGTTGTGCCCTATTACAATAAGCCATCTCAAGATGGCATGTATCAGCACTTTAAGGCAATTGCAGAAGCAACGTCTTTACCGCTAATGCTTTATAATGTACCTGGTAGGACATCGGCTAACCTAATGCCTGCGACGGTTAAAAGACTATCTGAAATTCCGAACATTGTTGCTTTGAAAGAGGCTGCTGGATCTCTTGATCAGGTCAGCGAACTCAAGCGGATATTACCTTCTGACTTTACGGTTTACAGTGGGGATGACTCTATGACACTCCCTATGCTGGCCCTAGGATGCAGCGGAATTATTAGTGTAGCTGCACATGTCATTGGCGATGAGATGAAAGAAATGGTCGATGCGTGGTTTGCTGGAAATACAGCTTTAGCGGCTAAATGCCATCTTGAACTTTTCCCGATCTTCAAAGGTATATTTATAACTGCCAACCCGGTTCCCATTAAAGCACTTTTAAATATGGCCGGACTTAATGCTGGAGGAGTACGCCTACCTCTCGTTAGCGCGACACAAGAGGAAATAAAGTTCTTAAAAGATCTAATGGATGATTTCAAAAAGATACATGTCAGTAATGTCAATGATAGAGATTCGTCCTACGGAATATCAAAGTTAAAAGTGGCTTCAGAAAAAGGAAGTAATTTGATTGTCTAAAAGCATGATAGCTGTTTCCTAGGATAGTATACTTTTTTAAAAATAGGTTGCTGGATAGATTGCTCGGGCAAGTCTAATAATTCAAATAACGAAGAGAGAACCCTGATGACTAAAGGGGTTCTCTCTCGTTATTTGAAGGTTTATTGTTCGTTTATAAATTAAAATGAATCTTTAGGTACTAATCCTGTTCAAGGGTAAACTTCCATCCACAGAAGAATTCTTCTGGATGTGGATCGGGTGGGCAAGCGATGCAGTTTGTTTTAATACGTGAGTCAATTGTTGAAGCGAATAAAGAGTACTCTATTTCTCCGACTGGTTTACAAGGATGATCAGGAAGGTTTTTTCGTTTTCTGGCTGATTGGACGCGGCAATCAAGCATTTTGAAGATCAAGGTATGATCATCTGGTCTAGTGCATTCTTGAATATTGAGGAAGGCATAAAGCCGAAACTTCAGAGCTCTCTCTAGTGCGTCGAGCCCCCCATTTTTGGGTAAGTCGAGAAAAGACATAATTCGTTTAGCCTCAAGAACCGTAAATTTCCGCCAAGCCTCAATATCCCGCTCGACCGCTTCATCAAGCCCCCGTACCTGCTCAATAGCTTGGAACCATAGTCCGTCATGTGCTATCCAACGTTTAGCAAAGTCTTCTAATAGTTCTAAAGCTTGGTCGCGGGTAAGATCTTCTTTAGAGTTCAAAACTCCCATGTTCTAGTACCTCCTCTTACTATCTTACTATACTGAAAATTTAAACATTTAAGAGTATTCTATTTTCGCCAATGAAATTCCTTCTTTTTCAAAAAATAAAAGTCATCACCTTTTTTGGGTGATGACTTTTGTCAATACGGTTTGAAACTATTTGTTAAGCCTCGGGTTCATAGAAAGCACACTCTGCTTCACGATTCATTAGGCTCGAAGTTACACTGAGTGTTTCTAATTGACAGTGTCCTTCCTCATTGTGACTACATTGGACGGCAGAGCAAACAACATTTGTCATAGTAAAAAAACCACCTTTCTTTCTAAACAATGATGATTATAGTACCCTAAATTAGAAAAAAATATACCAGTTTGGTCGAAGAATGTTAGACTTGTTGTTTTAGAAATGAAGTAACTTGCTATTGAGCATTTCGCTTGATATAATAAATTAATTTATTGTGCGGCTAGTTTCATAAGATGCTGTTCGAAATACGGACGAATACGGGACGTCATTGTGTTCGTTTTTAGTAGTTCGCGTCTTTTTGGTGTCTTATTTTTGGGCGTCGAAGAAACTTACGGGGGTCCCCATAGCTTTTTAGGCACAATGCTTAGTTAGATAAATAAAACAGGAGGTA
>JAUZPJ010000150.1 GCA_030706025.1 Bacillota bacterium
AGCAAATTAGATCCCTTTAGCAGGTATCTAAATAGCGCAGGAGATAATCCTTTAAATTCTGAAGCAGATTGGATAAATATAGGCAAAAGCTTTAAGGCTTTTTTAGACAAAGAGTAGCTACATTGGTCTATCCCATAAAGCAAAAAAAGAATGGTTTGTATCATAATATCTTCATTCTAAATTTTTCAATCTCTTTATACCTGGTTTTATTCATGAGCATCAAACCTGTCTGATGCTCTGGTAGAGCTTTTACCCAAGATAGATACAAAACCCCTCCCACCATCAACGAGTACACGATCCCCCGTTTTTAGTCTAAACATTGCATTGCCACATCCCAAAACTGCTGGAATCCCTAATTCACGCGCGATCACAGCGGCATGGGAGAGCGGAGCTCCTACATCCGTAATGATCGCACACGCACGAGGGAAAAGGGGTGTCCACGCAATATCCGTTTGAGATGTCACAAGAATCTCGCCTTTTTGGAGTTGATCCCCTTCCGTAATCGTTTTAATACAACGCACAATTCCTTCGATACGGCCGGCCGATCCCGGTGAACCCACAATGGTATTCATAGTTGACTCTTTAACATTTGTTATAACATCACATGAATTAGCATCAAAAAAATCACGTCTCTGATTCGGTTTTAAATTCCACTCATACGGATCAAAACGTCCACTGATCACAGAGGGGTAAGCAGGTAGAGAACAATATTTTTGATATGTAAGCTTGCGATTAGGGATAAATTTTAGGACACGTTGATTTCCGGAGAGAACATCGAGCAGTTCATCAAGGGTTAAGAAGAAAACACTCTCTCCAAGTCCCGTCAATTCTCCAGCCCGAAGTGCAAAACCTCGAGCCAACCAACGATCGCGTACATACTCGGAACGAACCGCTTCACGGATCCGACCTTTTCCCGCGACGTTTTTAATTTGATCACGCTTACTCTTTGCTTTTTGGGGATACTGTGTTTCAAAACGGTTCCAGGTTATCTTAAATTCCAATTGCCTTTTGCGTAAAATATCCTCTACGTCAATCGGCGATGTGTAAAATTGCTTGAGCTGATCCTCAAACCAATTCGGATCTTCTGCCGGACGTGGAACGGATAATTCAAATTCATTCGGTCCTCGATGTCCGTAACGCCTTAAATATTCTGTTCGACTCATCTGCCCAGCGGCAATCTTCGATATACCGAGTACCGGTCCTAAACTCTCGAGCAGCTCAGAATCACCCTCTATACTAAGACTGCTGCTCAATCCAGAAATTAGTCGATCCGCATCATCGCTACCCACCAATTCTGACAGTTCGCGACGTAATCTCATCACATTATTAGAGAATTGAGTTACACCGCTCATTACAAACCAAACGGTATTTTTTAGATGAGGTAATAGTTCACGTTGCCATAATAAGATGAGATCCTCGTTCGTTGGGCTCGCCTTAATCTTTGCTTGCATCCGCTCACAATATTGTGCATTGGATTTTATAAACGTTGATACGGTTTTTTGAGCTTGCCTTTGTTTATAGACCATTCTTACAAGATTGCACAGTGCCTTTAAAATAGAGCGCTTGGTTAGTTTGATAACGGGTATATCAACACCTTCGGGAAGTCGTGTATATAACAACCCTTCAAAAAAACGCAAAATATCCTCTTTACTTCGTCTAAAGCTATGTAAAATGGAGGCATAAATGCTTAAGTTTAGATAAATTCTTCCCCCAATGTTCCCGGAGGAAGGGTATCCTGGAAGAAGTGCCCACGACTCATAAATCTCACGCTGCACCGTCCAAGTCAGCGGTGTCATCACTTCTGGAATCGCCTCGCCAAAATTAACATTTGACCACAGAAAATTACCTGTTGCACTATCATTCCATTCACCTGTCGTTAGATTATAGCCAAGCAGCGTAGTAATAGGTCGAGATTGCAGGACATAAAGCGTCTTATTGGCAATGGCCCACTCGATATCCTGCGGGCATCCCAGTTCCTTTTCCAACCGCTCACCAAACTTCTGTAATTGACGAGCATACCGTTTAAGTTCTTTTGGCACTGTTTGAATGGATCGTGTTCGATCAAAGGTAAACGTATAGGGATTCACTTTACCTGAAACAAGGTCTTCTCCTAAACCCAAAACAAAATTCCCCGATATTTCATGGCGATTGCCTGTTACAGGATTGACTGTAAACAAAACACCTGATATCACTGCCTGAACCATAATTTGTACAACAATTGACATTTCATGGCAAGCATCAATTCCTTTGACCTCGCTATAACTTTGTACTTCCCGGCTATGCCGCGATTGGCGTACCGTATTAATCCCTTCCTTAATGTCATCATCAAGGTGTAGGTTAAGAACCGTATCAAATTGCCCTGCAAAAGAAGCTGCCGCTGAATCTTCGGCAAGACCCGAAGACCGTATAGCAAAGGACGCATTCCCATAGTCTTTACGTAAGGCTGCCAGACAATCTTTGATCTGTTCCCAAGCCTCCGGCTGCAACTCATCGTGTTGAAATGCGGAGGGTAGGATCACAAAGCCATTAGGCACACTATAACCTTTTTGAAAAAGGAACGCGAGTGTACCGCCTTTTCCTCCCGCAAGGTACTGTTTTTCAACACTTAATTCATTGAACCTGTACACATGGGTCATGCATTTTCCTCCCACTTAGAATTATTTTTTTCTATCAATTTTTAGATTTAATTGAATTTAAGTTCTCGATGAGTACTTGTAATGCCCATTCTAATGCTTCTGCAGTTTGGTTTGGATTTAATTCAAAACGTTGCCGAAGGGTGGTCCATGTCAATGAACTATGAAGATGAGAGAGAATAGCTGCACGTTGTTTTGCCACATCAACCGGTAGATCCGGAACACGTTCAACAATCAATTCCCTATACTTCCGATCTCGTTCACGTCTACTCCGGGGTTGAATATTTTGAATAGCTAGTGCTACGGTAAAGGCTTGCAGAAGGGTCGAGTGTTCTTCAAAGACTTCGACTGTTTTTTTCATCACTTCCGGCAACTGTTCGAGATTTAGTGATTTTAGGGACAAATCTTGCCCCACAATTCCTGCTGCAGATTCATAAAGGGCTTCTAAAAGGGATTCCCGTGTTGGAAAATGCTGATATACGGTGCCATACGAAACGCCGGCCCGATCCGCCACTTCCTTTATACTGAACGTAAGAATACGCCCTTCGTTAATAATCTTCGCTAAAGCATTCATAATTTGGTTGCGTGTAAGCACACGCTGTTGATTCCGTAAAGGACTTTGATAAGGACGTTTCGATTCTTGTTTATCCATAGGATCAACTCCATGTAAATTAAATAGTGATATTCTATATCTAATTATGATATCTTACTTTGAAATATGCAATAAGGAAATTAACATAAAAATACGGTCATTCTATCTTTAGCAGCATATCTTAATGGTAATAGTTCGGGAAAGTGGTTATAATGACCTAAATGGTTATTCCAAGAGGTGGAAAAGTGCGAAGGAAATGGTTGATCTTAATATTACTCGGAATAGGTTTAGTGGTTACCGGGGCCTTTATCTTACATAGCTACAAGAATTTCAAAGTGCAACAGGATTTCGTACCCTTGCCGTTGTCCTTTGATCCCTATACGTCTGTTTCCGCTTATGACTGGAATGGTAATATAGTTAGCATTCAGGGAGGGTTTGTAAAAGGAAAAATAGTTGGTAACTCTAACGAAGAAAGCTTACTGCTTAGATCCCTTTCACCAACTCCCATTGTTTCATTTAAGAGCGGAATAGCAAAGTCATATAGCATCAGATTAGAAAACGTTAACCCTGCTATGCTAAAGGCAAGTGACCAAATCGCAAATCTTAAGACTATTGACCTGCACACTATTTCATTTACTGTAAACCTTCAGGCGAACCAGCCAAAAACCATTAAATTCGAACTTAATGCTGCCGAGAATCCTGAAGTGGTCATGCTTGGGGATAATCGAAACGGTTACGGTACATTCTCTAACATCATCGACCAAGTAAATGCTATTAAACCCGCATTTGTTGTAGACAACGGCGATCTTGTCTATGGAGGAGAACCGAATAGGTATCGGCTTTTTTACGAAACTGTTTCCAAACTCCAAGTTCCACTTTATACAACGTTAGGAAATCATGACATTCGCGAGAACGGTCTGCCAATATACACGGAGCTTTTTGGCCCTGCGTATTATTCCTTCGACTATTTGCAGAACCACTTTATTTTTTTGGACAGTTCAAGAGGATGGGCTGAAAAAACCGCCATTCCTCCCGAACAATATCGTTGGCTTGAAGCCGATCTGCAGAAGGCACAGGGTAAACGTATTTTCGTAGTATCCCACATCCCTTCCACTGACCCCCGCGCTAATGTAACACCGAATACATATCCAGAATCACCAAAAACCGGTGTATTGCAAAAACTGATGAACAAATTGAGTGGTACAAGTGCTATTGACCACGCCTTCACCGATAAAGCTGAAGCTAAAAAATTTGAAGACCTAATGACTAAGTATAAGGTTGATACTGTTTTCTTGTCGCACATTCATAGTTTTTTCAGTTTTATAAGAGGAAACGTTAGGTATGTTATTACCGGAGGAGCTGGGGCTGAACTCCTCAGTGAAGGCAGCGAATACCATTACATCCGCGTTCATATAACCGATGATGAGAATTATTTAGAAATCGTTGAATTGCCGTCTCCACCTAATCAAATAATCGATCGATATTGGGCTGCAGCGCAGCTATTCATTAGTTCAACATATAAGGAATATTCTTCGCTTGTATTAGCTATTGGGATATATGTGGCTTTGATCTTAGCCTGGATACTTTGGGTATACAGCCACAAATGGTGGCCTTTCCTAAAAAGGTTAGTTCGTTGGGTCTATGAAGTGGTAAAAACTTCTTGTCATAAATACAATGAAATAGTTCGGAACAAATAAGTTTATAGTCAAGCCTAAGAGAAAGCCCCCTGATAATTCGATGAATCTATCAGGGGGCAAATTACTTCAAACGTCTCGTGAAATTCGTTCTCAACTTCCAAAATACTTTTATACCTGGGAGCAATCCCCATTAGCCTTTTCAAGACGTAATAGTTTAATTTACAGCTAATTTGGCTAAACAACTAAAGATATACTTCCGAAAACTACCGCGCCAGCAGTTTAGTGCTATCCTACCAATCAGCACAGTATAAGATGAATGTGAACGTTATCTTGTACCATATTTCAGGGATCATAGTCATCCGTTCATATTTGTAAGGGACTTAATGATTACAAATACAAAATTCAGCTAATCATAAATAATAAAAGGGCCTCGGTTTTTCTAAATGAAAATGGAACATAAAATAATGCAAGGATAATAGCATTAGGCTACCTGGAAATATAGAAATAGGGGTTCACAGGAGTGCTGTGAAACTTCAGTTAATTAGAACTGCTTGTGAACTCTTGTATATTGGGTTTTTAATACGAAGTTTACACTTTAAGCTTTAGTAGCTTACGAGCATTTCCTTCGTAAATAGCATAACGGTCAGCTTCGGAAATGTTTAAGCTGTCGATAACTTCGATAGTCCAGCGAATAAAGGCTGTCCCCTTCTCAGGATCAAAAGGCGCGTCAGAGGCAAACAGTACCTTTTCTACACCGAAGAAATCCAAACCACATTCAGTGGCACCTTTTGCCCCACTGAGTGCGGTATCTCCGTAAAACATATGGAAATAGTCTACTGGTCGTTTTTTCAGCCTCTTGAGTACTAACGTTAAATCTTCATCGCAAGTCCTAGCACCCAGTTGATCCCAGCCTGGACCAATTCTGCCCGCAAAGTAAGGGATCATTCCCCCAAGATGGTGAGTAACAATTTTAATATTAGGGTGCTTGTCGAAAAGCCCTGAAAATACCAACCGAGCACAAGCCGCGCTTGTCTCATACGGCCAGCCAAAGGTCCACCAGATTTCATATTTACCTTTGGTTTCGCTCTGATAATCTGAGAAACTTGCCGTACGGTCCGGGTGAAGAAAAATGGGCAGGTCAAGTTCCGCCATGAGATCAAATAGTGGCTCGAATTCGGGTGCATCTAGTGGTTTACCAAGAACATTAGTGTAAATCTGAATACCCACTGCACCTAAGTCATTTATAGCTCGTTTAGCTTCTGCGACGCATCCTTCGGGATCGTTCATTGCTACTCCAGCGATAAATCCAGGGAACCGATCAGGATATTTTGCAATTAAGTCCGCCATACAATCGTTACCTAGTCTCGCCATGTCATTAGCATTTGCGCCAAAAAGTTCTATGGGTGGTGCGGCTATGGTTAATATTTGCCTATAATCGTCACCGAACAGGTCCATGTGGCGGAAATGAAGATCAAGGTCAACCATGCAAGGTATTTCACTCACTCGTTTGACCATACCATGTTTAGGGACTAATTCAATCATCCTGTCGAAATATTTTTTAGGCAAAAAGTGATTATAAACGTCGATTTTCATAAACTTCCCCTTTCGATTCTCTAAGCAACTTTTAAGATCTTTGGAGCGTTTAAAATTATTTCTTACCTAATCACCTACGATTGCCACTTCCTCTCACCCCTGTACCCAACTATAGTTTTTTTCCCTGATTTGTTAACCTACTTACTTTGGTTATCGTATCCGTCCCCATACCTAAAAGCATATGCTTAAGAATTAACAAAGGTGAAAAGACTTAAAGTTTATAAGACGTTTTTGATCCGGACAATAAGGAGAGTTTGCAAAAATGGTTATTGAAATAAAGACGACCACGTATGCCAACCTATAACATTCTTAAAATTGC
>JAUZPJ010000151.1 GCA_030706025.1 Bacillota bacterium
ATTGCTAAAGACGAAGTTGGGCCAGTCACGGGATTCATTACAGGAATTGCCATCCTTTTCATCATTACAATCACGATGGCCGGTCTGG
This sequence comes from Bacillota bacterium, assembly GCA_030706025.1. GTDB lineage: Bacteria > Bacillota > Desulfitobacteriia > Desulfitobacteriales > Desulfitobacteriaceae > Desulfosporosinus. The sequence continues at coordinate 89 of JAUZPJ010000151.1, forward strand.
CTATGGTTATCGTTAATGCTCTTTACAAAAATTCCTGGGGTGTATTTACCATTGCCATGACAATTCCCATTGCTATTTTCATAGGTATATATATGCGTAAACTACGCCCGGGTAAGTTGGGCGAGGCTTCGGTCATTGGTGTTGGATTGATTCTGCTTGCTGTAGCTATGGGACCGGTTATCAAGAATTCACCGTTAGCATTTTTGTTCTTTTATGATGCTAAAACACTTGAGATTATCCTTCCTGTATATGGCTTTATTGCCGCAGCCCTTCCCGTTTGGTTACTATTAGCTCCTCGTGACTACCTCAGTTCTTATATGAAAATTGGAACCATTGGAGCATTAGCACTGGGGATTGTATTTGTTCACCCTTATCTTCAGATGCCCGCCATTACTCAGTTCGTCAATGGCGGCGGCCCTATCATTAACGGTAAAGTTTGGCCATTCTTATTCATCACCATTGCCTGTGGGGCAGTTTCTGGATTCCATGCCTTGATTGCTTCCGGGACAACGCCGAAAATGTTGAAAAATGAAGGGGACATTAAACTAATTGGTTATGGCGGTATGATTATGGAAGCCTTCGTAGCGATCATGGCTCTTATAGCAGCGACCGTTTTGGCTCCTGGAGATTACTTTGCGATTAACTCTTCACCAGCTGTCTTTGCACATTTAGGGATGCAAGTTAAAGACTTACCCATACTATCTCAAATGGTCGGTGAGAACGTCGCAGGCCGCCCTGGTGGTGCCGTAAGCTTAGCTGTGGGTATGGCCCATATCTTCTCAAGCATTCCTGGTTTGAAGGGTTTAATGGCCTATTGGTATCAATTTGCAATTATGTTTGAAGCACTCTTTATCTTGACGACGATTGATGCCGGTACCCGTGTGGCCCGTTTTATAGCCCAAGATTTTCTTGGCATGCTTGTTAAGCCCTTAAGAAATTCTAACTCGCTTAGCTTGTCGGTTCTGTTGAGTGCTTTGGTTTCCATTGCTTGGGGATATCTCCTTTACGGAGGAGACATTGCAACAATATGGCCAATCTTTGGAGTATCAAATCAATTATTGGCGACATTGGCCTTGGCGATTGGTTCCAACATGATTCTCCGACGTACAAAGAAAATAAGTTATACGATGACTACCTTCCTTCCGATGATCTTCATGGGGGTTACGTCATCTGCGGCGGGATATCTGACGATTGTCAATACCTACATCCCGAAACATCAAACCCTTCCTGCGGTACTGGCCGGACTGATGGTTGTTCTAGCAACAATTATTGTTGTGGATTCAGTTCGCAAGCTCTGGCAGACGTATTCTTCCCTCTCCAAGGAGTTAGTACCAACGATCGCAGCAAAGTAATCGTTAAACTGATTTTTCTTTGGATAAAAAACTCAAGCTTAAAGCCTTTGGGTTGCCGTTTTAAACGGCAACCCAAAGGCTTTTTTTGATCATGAATGAAATAATTGCAAAGAGGACCAATTCATTGATTCATTCAATATAATTTTCATTTCTGGGAATAATAACATCACACATAAAGGAGGAGGGTTCAAAATGCGAAAAAGTTTAGCAATCGTTCTTGCCATGCTGCTTACACTCGGAAACATTGGTTTTGCAAACGTCCAATCAGCGCTAGGGGTTGAGATTGAGACTGAAGCTACTAGTGCCATTCTCATGGACGCGAACTCAGGTCAAATCCTCTATGAAAAAGAATCGCATAAAGAACTACCACCGGCAAGCGTCACAAAACTCATGACCTTACTAGTGGCAGCAGATGCTGTGACGTCAGGAAAAGTAAAACTGACGGACAAAGTGACGGCTAGCGATAATGCCAGCAAATTGGGGGGCTCCCAGATTTACCTTGAACCGGGTGAAACCTTCACCTTGGAACAGATGTTGATAGCGATTGCCGTTGGATCAGCTAATGATGGTTGTGTAGCCGTAGCGGAACATATTGACGGAACCCATGAAGCCTTTGTGGAAGAAATGAATCGTAAAGCTCAAGACTTAGGTTTGAAAAACACGCACTTTGTCAATGCGTATGGTCTTCCGGCAGAGGGGCATTATACGAGCGCCTATGATCTTGCGTTAATTGGTAAAGAGGCGCTTAAATATCCATTAGTTCGGAAGTTGACTGGCATAAAAGAATATGACTTGCGTGATGGGAAATTTAAACTTTGGAATACGAATAAGTTATTATGGTGGTATCCTGGAGCGGATGGTTTCAAGACTGGGTGGACCAATGAAGCTAAGTATTGCTTGGCCTCTACCGTTGAGAGAAATGGGTTAAGGCTGATTTGTGTTGTCATGGGTGTGCCTCAAGTTAGAGGACATTTTGCAGAATCGATGAAAATCTATAACTATGGTTTTGCGAAATATGAGTTTAAACAGTTTGCCCCGCCCGAACAAAAGCAGGGTGTTGTTAAGGTGCGCAAAGGATCAGAAAATGAGGTTAACGCCATTACTGAGAAAGCATTGGGTACAACCGTTGAGAAAGGGAAAGACAAGAATTTGTGGGTAGAGACAAAACTTAATCCTGAAATTAGTGCTCCGATTCAAAAAGGACAAAAATTAGGGGAAATCCTTCTTTATCGAAATGATCAACTACAATCGAGCGTCAATTTAGTCGCTGATCACCCTGTAGCCAGAGCAGGTGTTGTCGAACAAATGACACGAACTCTAAAGGGAGTTTTCGGGTACTAAACTAAGAAGTTTTTCGGGAGACTGTTTAGTCTGCATCAGAGTCAGAGTCGTTTAGATCTGAACAGTCCTTAATCTTTGACAATTCACGAATTCTAAGAAGGGCAGCACGTTCGATACGGGAAATCTGTACCTGAGACAGGTTTAGAAGAGCGGCGATTTGACTTTGTGTCTTATCTTCGTAAAAACGCATTAAAAGGACACGTTTCTCTCGCTCGGGTAATTTATCGAGGACTTCATTGAGGGCAATCTGTTCGAACCAACCGGGATCAAGCGTCTTATCTTCTGAAAGCTGGTCAAGAACGTAGATGGGATCGGAGTCGTCTTGATATAGAGTATCATAAATAGAAGTGGGGCTTTGGATCGCTTCTAGTGCGGCGACGATCTCTTCCCGTTCGACGCCGATATTTGCGGCAATTTCACCGATCGTTGCCTCTCGGCCTAAGGTTGCCGAAAGTTCATCGCGTGCACGATTTACTTTATAAACAAGTTCTTTATAGGAACGGGGAACCTTAACAGGGTGATCATCCCTGAGAAAACGGCGAATTTCACCGATAATCATTGGGACCGCATACGTCGAAAATTTAACGCCATACGTAAAGTCGAATTTGTCAATGGCTTTAATTAGGCCAATTGTTCCAATCTGAAAAAGATCTTCCATCTCATAACCACGATGTGCAAAACGTTGAACTAAGTTGAAAATAAGTTTTAAGTTGCAATTAATTAATCGCTCACGTGCCACTGCATCTCCGTCTTTTGCAGCCCGGAGGTTTTCCATCATCTCCTTATCAGAGAGCAGTGGAAAGTGGGGCAGATTCATTTCAGTTAGTCGTTGAATCATAACACTCCCCCCTAATGCGAGGAGATGGGTATTTGTTTAAAATGCTTCATCATGGTCACTGTTGTTCCTACTTCAGGCGTTGATTCTACTTGAAGTTCATCCATGAACGATTGCATAAAGACAAAGCCCAGGCCCATTCGCTCCGGATCAGTACTGTAGGCAGGCTGCATAGCTTGTTCAATGTTGGCTATTCCACACCCTTCATCTCGCACCTCAATTTTGAGAGTGCCGTCCTCGAAATCTAAATCGAGAAAAACAATGTAATCAGGACTATTACTGTATCCATGAATAATGGCATTCGATACAGCTTCGGAAACCGCGACTTTGAGTTCTTCGATGTCATTTAGAGGAAGATCAAGCTGTGCCCCTACGGAGGCAATGATTAAACGTGTAAGAGCGACATTTTCAGAGATGCTGGTAAAAGTAAGGCTGATATGATTGGTTTTCATCTTTAGGCTCCCCTTCCTTCCTCGTAAGCGTGCGCTTCGTCTAAATAAAAACTGATGATTTTAGGTAGTCCGGACAATTCCATAATTTTATAAATGTGTGGGGGTACATTTGTGATTTTAAGTTTACCTCCCAAGGGAAGAAGCTTTTTGTAACGGCCAAGAATGACACCAAGTCCGGAACTGTCAACAAACTGCACGTCTTGGAAGTTGAGAATCACAGTGCGAATTCCCCGTTTGTCAATCTCAATGTCGATGGCTTGTCTTACCATAGAAGCTGTATGCATGTCCAATTCTCCGTTTAAGCGCAAGATTAGGGTAAGGCGCTCTATCTTCTTTTCAAGGTTCAAGACCAGTCCCCCTAAAATTTTATCACAGTAAATATTTTCGATGTAACCCATAATTTTCCTGCAAACAATTGGGGAATTCTTTGCAAAGCTCTGTCGAAATTTAGGACATTCTATAAAGACTAGTTCTCTTAGTATATATTTAACAATTTGGACAATAATAAACTTATCTGTCGGTGAAAAAGGAGGAATTAGGATGGCTAAGCAAAGGTTACGCCAGCCTACTGTCTCAGTAACCCCTGAACAATATAAGTCGTTGGCACAACAATATACTCCAAAGCCGACCATCATTAAAAACGTGGTGCGGGCTTTTGTTGTAGGAGGGTTAATATGTGCGATCGGTCAGGTTATCACGAATCTTTTTGCCGCTGTGGGTTTGGCTCGCGTTGAAGCATCAGCCGCTGCTACAGCGATGATGATCTTTTTGGGAGCGTTATTAACAGGCCTCGGAGTTTATGACGAGATTGGGAAGTTCGGGGGAGCCGGTTCTATCGTTCCTGTCACCGGATTTGCCAACTCCATCGTTGCACCCGCTATGGAGTTCAAGCGAGAAGGCTATATATTGGGTGTTGGGTCGAAGTTGTTTACGATTGCAGGGCCTGTGCTCGTCTATGGTATTGCCACATCGATTGTGATTGGAATCGTCTATTCCTTTTTGCATTAATGATTATGCACTTATCTAGGTCTACGATAGGAGAAAGGAAGACTCTGATTTTATAAGAATGGGGATGCGTTAAGGGATGAATCGGAAACGGATGGGAAATCAAACTGTGGTGTTTGACAATCCCCCTGTCATATTATCGTCATACTCTGTCGTGGGACCGAAAGAGGGACAAGGCCCTCTAGGGAAAACATTCAGTAAGGTATGGAACGATCAACTCAATGGTGAAAAGTCTTGGGAAGTTGCGGAAAGTAAGATGCTGCAAGAAGCCATGCAGGGGGCCATTGATCAAGCGGGAATTCCCAAGGATCAAATTGACGTTATGCTCGCGGGTGATTTATTAAATCAATTAATTTCCACAAATTTCGCTGCGCGCCAAATCGCACTTCCTTTGATTGGAATCTATGGGGCTTGCTCTACAATGGCTTTGAGTATGGCTGTGGGGAGCATGTTGATTGATGGAGGGTTTGCTGAGAATGTTTTGGTAGGCGTCTCTAGTCATCACGATACCGCAGAGCGACAATTTCGAGCCCCAACGGAACAGGGCACCCAAAGGCCTATGAGTGCACAGTGGACCGTAACCGGGGCAGGAAGTGTGCTTCTTGGACGAACAGGAGCGGGGCCGCGTATTACCTCAGCAACGATTGGCAGAGTGATTGATTTTGAGCAAAAGGATGCCAATAATATGGGCTCAGCAATGGCCCCCGCGGTAGCTGATACGCTCGTCAATCATTTTCATGATTTACAGCGAAAACCAGCGGAGTACGATATGGTTGTGTCAGGTGACTTAGGGGCGGTCGGCTTAGCCCTCGCAGGTGAAGTCCTTAAGCAAAGCGGGATTGATATGGGAACTAAATTTACGGATTGTGGGGTCATGATTTTTGACGCTAGCCAAGATGTGCATGCGGGAGCGAGTGGGTGCGGGTGCTCCTCAGTCGTCTTTGCCGGAGAAATTATGCAAAAAATAAAAATGGGAGAGTTAAAGCGAGTGTTGCTAGTAGGTAGTGGTGCCTTACATAGCCCCACCTCAGCATTGCAGGGAGAATCTATTCCAGGTATTGGACACGCAGTTGTTATTGAGGCGTGAAAGGAGGCGCTTAAGTATGTTTGCTATGATCATTCCAGCGTTTATCGTCGGAGGGGCTATTTGTGTCATCGGACAACTACTGATGGATTTAACGAAACCGGCCTTTACTCCCGCCCATGTGCTTGTCTCTTTTGTTACGGGTGGGGCAATCCTTGGGGCATTGGGATTATATGAACCCTTAGTAAAATTGGGAGGGGCAGGGGCTACGATCCCTTTATCCGGTTTTGGCTATAATCTGGCCAAAGGGGCTATGGATGCTGTTGGCAAAAGGGGAATTTTAGGTGCTTTTTCCGGCGGCGTTGAAGCATCGGCGGTAGGAATTGCAGCCGCAGTTTTTTTCGGGTATTTAATGTCAGTTACCTTTAATCCTAAAGGATAGGATGATGGAATATTCGATGTCCGAACAATGACAGGGGGGTGTGAACGATGGATAATAACTCAAGCGAAAAAAATATTCCCGTGAGCAAATCCTATCAGGAAAATGTGGATTATCTTAATCGGGAGTTAGGAGTACCGGATAGTTTTGATATTGTCCTGCGGGAGATGTCCATCGGTGGTAAGAGAGTGGCCATTTATTCCGTCAACGG
>JAUZPJ010000152.1 GCA_030706025.1 Bacillota bacterium
GAAAGTGACAATGAAGAAGTTAGGTCATGGGGAACTCCTCGTGTTTTTGATTTTGAGCCGAAAGCACATTATGAAATTGGAGAAAAGCTAGGGGTTTTTGATTTCGTCCGCGCAGCCAAAGTTACAGGCGCACGTTTTACCTTTTATAAAGGATTAGGTGCCAAGCTCGAACGTTCCCTTATTACGTTTATGCTTGACCGTCACACTACAAGGGGGTATACCGAAATACTTCCGCCATACTTAGTTAATCGTAGTTCTATGGTCGGAACGGGTCAACTTCCTAAGTTTGAAGATGATGCTTTTAAGGTTTTCGGAACGGATTATTTCTTAATTCCTACAGCTGAAGTGCCTGTTACAAATTTATATCGTGACGAGATACTGGATGGCAGTCAATTGCCAATGTATCATTGTGCTTACAGTACTTGTTTTCGTTCTGAGGCGGGATCCGCAGGAAGAGATACTCGGGGGCTCATTCGGCAGCATCAATTTAATAAAGTAGAGCTTGTAAAGTTCTCATTACCCGAAAGTTCTTATAACGAATTGGAATCTTTAACAAAGGATGCTGAGAGTATTCTTCAAGAATTAGAGCTTCCCTATCGTGTTATGAAGTTATCAACGGGTGACCTTGGGTTTAGTTCTGCTAAAACCAATGATTTAGAAGTATGGTTACCAAGTTTTAATACTTATAGGGAAATTTCTTCTTGTAGTAATTTTGAAGACTTTCAAGCACGCCGAGCTAATATCCGCTTTCGGAGAGGTCCTAAGGAAAAACCTGAGTACGTTCATACACTCAACGGCAGTGGCTTAGCAATAGGGCGTACAGTTGCCGCTATAATGGAAAATTATCAGGAACAGGATGGCCGAGTGCGTGTTCCTAAAGTACTGCAACCTTATATGGGCGTTGAGTATATCGGTTAAAGGGTATATCTTAACTCTTTTATACAAATAATATAAGAAATAAGATATAAGATATTTAATATAATATTAAGGGTTGTATTTATTTAATAAATATGATATTCTATTACAGGTCATCTACTTGGAGGGGTGTTCGAGTGGTTTAAGGACCCGGTCTTGAAAACCGGTGACTCCGTAAGGGGTCCGTGGGTTCGAATCCCACCCCCTCCGCCATACTTTGCTTTCTTTGCGTTCGTAGTTCAGCTGGATAGAGCGTCAGACTTCGAATCTGAATGTCGGGGGTTCGAATCCCTCCGAACGCACCAATTATTGTGTAAACAGGTTCGATATTCGAAGTACGTATATCGAACTTTTTACTCTTTTAACAAAAGTAATGGCCTTGTAGCTCAGGGGATAGAGCGGGGGTTTCCTAAACCCTGTCTTGCGGAGGTTCGATTCCTCCCAGGGTCACCAAAAAATTGAGGTAACTATGCTTCATCAAGATTGGATGCGTCTTGCTCTGGTTCAAGCAGAGAAGGCTTTAGAACTAGGGGAAGTTCCGATTGGAGCCATTATCGTTAAGGAAAGCCAAATAATTGCCTCAGCGTTCAACGAAAAAGAACTGAGGCAGGATCCTACTGCGCATGCTGAAGTCTTAGTGATCCAGCGAGCAGCTGAGAAGTTAGGTGCTTGGCGTCTGTCAGACGCCACGTTGTATGTAACCCTAGAGCCTTGTCCAATGTGTGCAGGAGCCATCGTACAGGCCCGATTAAAGCAACTTGTTTATGGGGCTGCGGATCTAAAAGGCGGAGCAACGGGTTCAGTCATGAATGTCTTGAATACTACGCTATGGAATCATAAGGTTGATGTTGTTGCAGGGATTTTAGAAGAGGATTGTTCGAATATCTTAAAATCATTTTTTAAACGATTACGGTGATATTTGATCAGAGATGGTTGAAGTCATCATAATTATACACGGAGGAGTATCGAAGTGGTCATAACGAGAGCGACTCGAAATCGTTTGACGGTGTAAGCCGTCCGTGGGTTCGAATCCCACCTCCTCCGCCATTACATAATGCAGTAAAATCAAGCATCCCACGGTTTGGGGTGCTTGATTTTTAGTTTATGTGCAAAAATGTAGGCACTCGATTATTGGGCAAAAATTAGCCGATCGAGTGTATTCAGGGGTATTCATTTTTTTCAATCTTAAGGACACCGAGCAATACCCACCGTGACAATAAAGCAAATCCGAAAATAAGAATAAAGCTGTTGAAATAATTCCAACTATAAAACGTTAGAAAACCAAACTTTATTAATATGGGAAAGAATACAAAAGAAATAATTCCAGTGACTATTACATTCCATACAAGGAACTTCTTCCATGTGTGGCAATATTGATAGACTACCATTAAAGCTAGTGGTGTCACTGTAAAATCATGAAGAAAGGGACTGGGGGAAAATGGTGTTAGGCGAATGTCGTAACTCCAAAGGGCAGTATTATTGCCAAAAATATCCATAGTTATCCTGCATACCGAAATCAACGACCCGAATAAGAGTATTTGGGATAACCGTCGTTTGTCTACTATTACCCACCAGATAATATAGGAAATGGTGATGAGGGCGACCATACTCCACCACTTTATAGAAAAGAGCGTCTCCGTTTTCCAATGATTATAACTTAAATTCCACAGTTCAAGTCTAAGCTGATGTATCATATCTAAGTTAGTCATGTTAGCCTCCTTAACTGTCTACTCGATGTGTTATATGCTTCTCTATTAAACTGCCAAAAAGACATCTTCATCCTTGGAAATACATGTAAAAATAATATTTATTTTGATTGTGACAGTGCCTCAAATTTAGCGTCGACACCTAGTCCATTCTTATGTCCGGTATCTCTGTGGCAATTGTTACATCCTTCGCCGTTTTTAATAATCTTAGCATGGTTTTCCGGCATACGTGGAGCTTCACTCTCAGGCTTAAAATTACCTATGTGGCAGTTGATGCAATTTGAGTCGTAGTAAACAGCCTTCATCCCAAAGTAATCACCTTTGAGTTGAACACCAATGTCCTTAATTCCACGAATTGTTGTATCTAACCTATGAAATGGTCCTCTGGTTTCGTGACAGTCCCTGCAATCAATGTTCTTATGAGGATGATTCTGCCATGATTCATGATATGCTTTAATTTCATGGCATTTTAGGCATCCTGACGGAGTAGTAAACCACGCATAAGTGAATCGATAGGGAATGTAAATTACCAGAATAACAAATGCAAGAATAATAAAACCTTTAGATTTCATAGTTTTCCCCTTTTACTTTCTTGTATTTTATTAATAGGATTCTCAGTTTTTAGTGATAAATTCATTAGAATTGTGAAACTGATTAATGACGAACGGGCCGACGGGAGTAGTAAATCGTTTGGTGTCATAAAATGAATGAGTGGAGGTATGCAATTTATTAGCTTTTAATATCTTGGTATAATAAGCACAGGAGGTGTAGAAATTTGAAAGAATTTTTGTTTAATCAACTAAAAGTTGTTCGTAGTAACACGATTAATGCAGTGCAAGAAATTAGTGAAAGCCGAGCCGATTTGATTCCAGTAGGATTCAATAATAACATCCGTTGGAATCTTGGTCATGTCTATCTGGTTCAAGAAAAATTTGCTTTTGAGTTCGCGCAAGAACCAATGCAATTACCAGAGAAATTTCCAGATCTATTTGGTCGAGAAACTAAACCCGCCGATTGGAAAGTACAACCGCCATCATTAACGGATTTGATTGGATTGTTAGAAAATCAAACTAATCGAATTAAAGATAAGTTAAATGATCGATTATATGAAGCGGTTTCCAACCCATTAACTATGCCTTCTGGGTTGACGTTAAAGACTATCGGTGAGTTTCTTACATTTTCTATGTATCATGAAGGAATGCACGTTCAAACTATTAAAATGTTGAAGAGATTTAGTTCATAAAGAAATGTAATGAATCCATAAAAAGAGTAGACAATACAGAGCCTTCCAGTTTTAAACCCTGAACTGGAAGGCCCTTTTTTATTCTCATCTTGTTTTAAGAAAAGGATTAGCCATGGTTCACTTAACTGAATATCCTCCTTTATGAACGGATAAACTAAAATTTCAATTGTATAAAAATCCTAAAGCTACTACGGAGGACCTATGTATAACATAAAATCTTAATAAAAAGAACACAGTATTGTTAATAAATATAAAGATTTTATTGATAGGATATGGGTTGTTACGTTAACAATAAATAATAAAGGTTAATCTGTTGGAGGTTTTAGGTTTGTCATTCACTTCAATACAGTTCTTAATATTCTTTCCTATTGTGACTTTGTTATATTTCATAATAAAACAAAAATATCGTTGGATTTGGCTTCTTATAACAAGTTATTACTTTTATATGAGTTGGAATCCTCAGTATGCCGTAACAATAGCATTCTCCACGGTAATTACATATCTTAGCGGTTTGTTGATAGAAAAAGCCAATAAAATAAGTAATGAAAAACAATCCGGGCAACTAAAGAAAATGTGGGTATTTCTAAGTTTATTCATTAATTTACTTATTCTATTCTTCCTTAAATATTATAATTTTTTTACATATTCCATAGCAAGAATGCTGTCCTATATTCATATTTCTATACACTTTCATACATATGATCTTTTACTTCCTATAGGTATCTCATTTTATACATTTCAAGCATTAAGCTATACCATGGATGTCTACAGAAACGATGTTAAGGCTGAAAGGAATTTAGGAAGATATGCTTTGTTTGTTTCATTTTTTCCGCAGCTGGTTGCTGGCCCTATAGAAAAGTCAAAAAACCTACTCTTTCAATTTAATGAATACCACTCATTCGATTATATAAGGGTTAAAAATGGATTGCTTTTAATCTTATGGGGACTTTTTCAAAAGATGATTGTTGCCGATCGATTAGGTCAATTGGTCAATACTATATATGACAACCCCAGTAACTATAAAGGTTTTGAGATAATTATTGCGACCGTTTTCTATGCTTTTCAAATCTATTGCGATTTCTCGTCTTACTCAGACATAGCGAGAGGGGCTGCTGAGGTCCTGGGTTTCAAATTATCAAGGAATTTTGACCGACCCTATTTTTCAAAATCTATAAAAGAATTTTGGAGACGCTGGCATATGTCACTTACTGGATGGTTCAGGGATTATTTGTACATCCCATTAGGGGGGAATAGATGTAGTAAGTTAAGAAATTATTTTAATATAATGGTCGTCTTTTTAGTAAGTGGTTTGTGGCATGGAGCGGCAATTAACTTTTTAGTTTGGGGAACATTGCATGGAATTTATCAGATAATAGGGGATGTTCTCAAGCCTGTTAAAAATGAAATAAAGAAGTCATTGAAACTTAATACAAATCGCTTTGATTATAAACTAGTTCAAGTTTTGGTTACATTTATTATGGTTGACTTTGCATGGATATTTTTTAGGGCCGGTACGTTTACTAACGCTATAACGTTAATTAAAAATATGTTTTATTTTAATCCATGGGTATTCTTAGATGGTTCAATTTTTAAGCTAGGCTTAGACCCAGGAGATTTCTTAATAGCTTTATTGAGTCTGGTTGTCATTATTGTTGCAAACTTGGCGCAAAAAACCAGAAGTTTACGCCTTGAAATATCTCAACGTAATACCGTAATTAGGTGGTCAGTGTATTTTACAACAATTATAATTATCTTGATATTCGGCATTTATGGACCGGGTTATAATCCTCAACAGTTTATTTACTCTCATTTTTAGGAGGAAGAAGTATCTGTGGTTAAAAGGGTAATGGTAAAAGGCACGATTTTTCTTGTTCTTTTACTGGTAATTATTTCGGGTCTTAATTCAATATTTGTTCTAAAAACAGACCACCGAGCTAAATTGATCGAAGGATTATATAATCATACTGGTAATGCCTATGACGTTGTTTTAATGGGTTCGAGTCATATGAATGGTGCCATCGACCCAAATATATTATGGAATCAATATGGAGTCACGAGTTTTAACTATGCAACTGGTGGACAGCCCGTAGATGTTACTTATTATTTACTAAAAGAGGTTCTTAAGACTCACCCGAATCCTATTGTTGTTGTTGATCTATACTATTTGGGTTTAAAAGACGAATATGGTGACGAAGGGTATGTTAGCAATGCCCTCGACAATATGAGATTTTCTATGAATAAGTTAAAAGCGATTATAAATTGCACGCCTCTCAAAGACAGGGTGGGCTATCTATTTCCAATAATTAAATATCATGACAGATGGAAGGAATTAACTGCAGCAGACCTTTTTTATGATAGTTCAAGTGAGTATTATGCAAAAGGGTTTGAGTCAGGTACATCGAATTACGGGAAGGATGATTCCAGTCTCGGATCAACAACAGGAACAGTTGATCTTCCGCCGAAAACTGAGGAGTATCTGAATAAAATTATTGATCTATCTAAAGAGAATGGATTCAAATTAGTATTCACAAACACTCCCTATGATTACAACATTACAGATAGTAACTGGATGAAAGAACAAGCTAAAATGTTCAATAGAGTTGCCGAAATTGCCGAGGATAATAATATTCCATTTATTAATTACTGCGATAAAATGAACGAAATTGGGTTTGATTTTAAAACGGATATGAATAATTACGGTCATGTAAATATTTGGGGTGCAAGTAAAATAACAATGGATTTTGGGAGATTTTTAAAAGATACTTATCAGTTAGTGGATCACCATAGTGACAATAAATACTCCCAATGGAACTTAGACTA
>JAUZPJ010000153.1 GCA_030706025.1 Bacillota bacterium
ATAACCTGCGCATCCTTCTCGAGAGCTTGCTCGACTCTAAGGTTATTAACTCTTTGACCACTATGCTCCTCTAACCACATCCGGCCGCCGCCAGCTCCACAGCAGAAGCTCTTATTATGGTTGCGTTCCATTTCCACTAACTCTACACCAGGAACTAAATTGAAAAGTTCTCGAGGTGCTTTAAATTCTTGTTGGTATCGACCTAAATAACAGGAATCATGATAGACTATTTTTTGAGGTTCGAATTCGCCTTCCGAGTTAAGAACTAATTTTCCATCCTTAATTAATTGATCGATCAATTGAGTATGATGGATTACCTCATAGTTGCCTCCGAAGTCGGGGTACTCATTCTTTAAAGTATTAAGGCAGTGAGGACAAGCTGTTACGATTTTCTTAACATTATAGTTATTCAAGATCTCTACATTTTCAGTAGCAGCGGTTTGAAATAGATATTCGTTGCCTGATCGACGAACAAAGTCTCCGCAACATTTTTCTTCGGATCCCAAGATCCCAAAACTAATACCAGCAGCTTTAAGGATTTTAGCAATAGCAACCGTAACCTTTTGGGCACGACTATCGAAGGAACCGGCACACCCAACCCAGAAGAGATAGTCAACATTTTGATCTTCAGAGATCAATTTGATATCTAACTCAGAAGCCCAATTTGCACGCTCAGTATAACCGATACCCCATGGATTCGCATTATTTTCAACATTACGGAACGCTTGTTGTAACTCTTGAGGGAAATTACTATCCATCATAACCAAAGATTGACGCATATTAATGATCTTACTGACGTGCTCATTGGCAACTGGACATTGTACTTGACAGGACATGCATGTAGTACAAGCCCATATCTCATCTTCAGAAACAATATCTCCGATTAACGACTTATTTAAAATTTCAGCAGCTTGAGGGTCATTTTCAGAGATCTCTGCTAAGGTATCGGCATACTCATCGCCAGTAGATTTTAACCCTTTAAGATTCATTACCGTGCCTTTTTCTAATATATGCTCTTTCAGTTGGCGACTAATAAGACGCTTGGGATTCAATGGTTTACCGGAAATGTTGGCTGGACAGTTGTCCATACACCGTCCACATTCTCCACAAGCAAAACTATCTAATAGTTGTTTCCAAGTAAAATTTTCAATCCTTGCAACACCTAACTCGGTTAGTTCTTCGTCTTCTAGGTCGATCTTTGTGATCTGTGCGCCAAGAGGTTTTAACGATGAGAAATAAACGTTTGGATGTACTGCTACAAGGTGCATATGCTTGGAGTTTGGTATGTAGACTAGGAAGCCAAGAACAATTAGCATATGAACCCACCAAAATGCATCTCGAATAATCACTAATGTATCTGGACTAAAACCCCTAAAGAGATATGCCAAGCTATTATACATAATCGCTAGTTTGTATACACTATTCGATTCTAGCGCTACCTTTGCGCCGCTTGTTATCCATTCCGTTACTATGACACCAACAATTAATAATACAATAATTGCTGCTTCCGGTGTCCGATATAAACGTGTAGGTTTGATGACCCATCTCCTAATAACGCCAATGAATAAGCCGATAACCACTAGTGCTGTAAGAATATCTTTAATCATATAAAAGTAGGGGTTCGTTCCTAGAATGGGGAAGGAATAAGCGGGGAACAGTCCTTCAAACATCAAAGGTAACTCGCCTAAACAAATAAAAATAAATCCCCAAAAAATTATGAAGTGGACGACTCCATAGGGTTCATTCAGCAATTTGCTTTGACCTAATACCATAGTAACAAAATTCTTAAAACGCTTCCCCGGGTTGTCATACCTATCTTCTTTGGCACCTAAAGCTAAAATGCCTATCTTTTTCTTCAAGGCATAACTAAAGGATAGAACTGCAATTACGGTAATTAATGAGAAAATTATTAACCACTCTAAACGCATTTTAACCCCTCCATTTAATACAGACTCTCGACATATGCCGAGGAATAGGACCACTTCGACAGCTCAAGATTTCTTTGTTGCCAAAGACCTGGAAACCTAATGTTTAACATCCATACACGTAACTTCTCCTTCTTATTGATTTTAGATAGGGATAGGGACTCGAAAAAGTGAAATGCTTCACTTGTACTTGTGAACAGCTTCACTTTTAAGGTTACTATAGTAATGTCACTACCGAATCGCCATGGCCCAAAGCTTTGATGTTCTCGTTGTTGCAACCTAACTCAACTGTATTTCTAATAATACACCTGCAATTTACTTATAGTCAAAGACTAACATTGAGGTCGTATTATGTCAACACCCTCAATATTAAGATAACAAATGGAACTTTCTCATTCAATTTACTTTTTTTATCGCATAGTTAGGGACAAGTTATAGTCAAATAACCACCAATAATGAACAGTTCAAAGTAATTACAGTCCTTATTAATTATCAATAATGGTTATTAAACTTGGAAAAATACTTTGCTAAACTTGCCCTAGCGATTAACATTACTTATTGAATGATTATTTTTTCTAAAGTAATTAAATTTTTGTAACCACGATCACTATGAAATTGCTGAGTTATTTAAGGAAAATCAATTGAGATAAAGAAGCTAATTTTGAACTTTTAATTGGTTTTGTCAGAACCAACGGGTTTATAATAGGGAGAAATATATGTTAAAAATCAAAAAAATTTGTGACGAACTAAATTAAATAGTTCCGTGGAAGGGAGAAATGGGTGAAACTATGTTTATCTCGTGTAGTTCTCAACATAAAATAATTCAAATTCCGGACGAGGGATCTGCGGTCATCGCGGGGTATTGGAGCCCTGAACTTGGTTTGTGCTCTCAATCGGTGCTTTTAACATGGAAGCATGGTAGGGTTAGTTCATTGCAGCCTTTAGTGGATCTAAGGAGTAGGTCTGAAAATAGAAAGAAATTCCTATGGGATTCGTATACGCTCCTACCCGGATGGTTAGATACTCATGTGCATTTAGCCTTAGATAGCATAGACTTCTTCAAGTGTTTAGAAAACTGGGCACAACCTTCATTAATCGAAGAAAACATAAAGAGATATTTGCAAAAATATCTAGAGATGGGGATAGTAGGTATCCGTGATGGTGGTGACTTACCGGGCTTTTCCTGGCTAGCGAAAAACAAAGTGAACGAAGGCGCATGGTTAGGGCCCGAGGTAATATCCGTGCATGAAGCAGTGAATCGAGCGGGTAAGTACGGACGTTTTCTAGGACGCGGTTTTGAAGATATTTCAGAATGGCAGGAAAAGGAGAAAGAATTCTTTGAACAAGGTATCGACCAACTTAAAGTTATCGTTACAGGACTGATCCGGTTTGATGATTACCATATGGTTGGGCCCACTCAGTGGACGGTAGAGGAATTAAGAGAGTTAGTTGATTCTGCTCATCGGCGCGAGATTCTCGTTATGGCCCATGCAAGTGGAGAGGAAGGAATTTCTGTGGCTATAGAAGCGGGAGTCGATTCTATCGAACACGGGTATTATATGACAACCCGGCATCTTGAGCTAATGAAAGAGAAAAAGATTGCTTGGGTTCCAACGGTTGCTCCAATAGGAAATATCTTAAAATATCCCTCTGATCGATATTCTTCTCACGAAATTGATACTCTAAAGCGGATCTTAGATACACAACTTACTAGAATTAACGAGGCTTATCAGTTAAATGTACGAGTTGGGGTGGGTACTGATGCCGGTGCTTATCGGGTACCTCACGCGGAAGGCTTCTATGATGAAATGGAATGGATGGAAAAGGCCGGAATTCCAAAGCTCGAGGTCTATCGTCTAGCAACTCAAGAAAATGCCCTTATCTCCGGTACTCCAAAATTAGGAAGATTAAACATTGGAACGCCTATGAAGCAACTTCAGCTTGTGAATAATTTATAATGAGAGCATTCTCTTCTGTAGGGAATAAAAAAATTATTCTGAATAGTAGGAATATGCAATTTTATCTAGAATATCATAAGATGATCAAATTTAGATCTTGAACGGAAGGAAAGGTATGCTTAGGGAAAAAAGAAGAGGGGGAAATTAATTTGGAAAACATGGCATTGGAAGCTCGTTCGCGAGCAGGTGGCAAATTTAAAGATGGTTTGAATTGTTCTGAGGCTATTCTTCATTCTTTTAATGAAATGCTGAACAAACCATTAAGCGTAGAGAGCCTGAAAATGGCAACGGGATTTGGCGGGGGACTAGGACATGCTGGCTGTATGTGTGGAGCCTTAACGGGCTCAGTGATGGTTTTAGGACTTTTAAAAGGTCGCCATGATCCTAGTCAATCCAGGGAACCAGGCTATGATGTAGCCCGTGAATTTCATGATCGTTTTTCCAATGAAAATGGTGGGACTTGTTGCAGGGTATTAAATACTTTTGAGTTTGATTCAAAAGATCATTTACGCCGTTGTTTAAAACTCACTGGGGGTACTGCTAAATTACTGATGGAATTTATCCAAGAAAAGAAGCTGGTGGATCCTAATACTTGGACTGTTTAAGAATTATTCTGCAAAGTACCTGAAAGAGATCAAGTCGTAAACTTGATCTCTTTTTTATGGACAATTAACTACATAGGAGTTAGAAGTTTGAATCTAGGAGGTATTCCATATATTATAAGATAGAGGAAGGTGAGTGTTATGAAGTTTAGTGATTTTACATATTGTAGACCAAATTTGGATGATTTCAAAACTAAGTTCTCCAATTATTTGGCTAAATTTGATCAAGCCGAGGATTTTGAACAACAGGATAGCGTAATGGTGGAGTTAAATAAACTAAGAAGTAACTTTGAAACAATGGAGCAACTTGTAATAATCCGCCACACCGTTGATACTACTGACCAATTTTATGAGGAAGAACAAGATTATTTTGATGAAGTTACACCAGTTTATCAAGGCCTAATTAACCAGTATTATAAATCACTTGTTAATTCTAAGTTCAGGCATGCCTTAGAAGAAAGGTGGGGGAAACAGCTTTTTACGAAAGCCGAGCTGACCCTTAAAACCTTTGCTCCAGAAATCATAGAAGACTTACAACAAGAAAACAAATTATCCAGTGAATATACCAAGCTCATCGCTTCCGCTAAGATTATGTTTGAAGGAGAAGAGAGAAATTTACCAGGCTTAGTTCCTTTCCAATTATCGACTGATCGAACTATGCGAAAACGGGCTAACGAAGCGAAGTATGCCTTTTTTACTACTCATGAAGAGAAATTTGATGAAATATTTAATAACTTAGTCAAGGTTCGAACTCGCATGGCTAAGAAGTTGGGTTATGCGAATTTTATCGAACTTGGGTATGCAAGGATGCTTCGCTCAGACTATGATCCCGTGATGGTGGCAAACTTCCGCCGGCAAGTTCAAAACTCTATTGTGCCAATAGCAAGTAAACTACGGGAAAGGCAAAGGAAAAGGTTGGGTTCGGCTAATCTGTATTATTATGATGAAAAGTTCATTTTCCAAACAGGAAATGCTAAACCTAAAGGAGATCAAGTGTGGATTGTAGACAACGGGCGACGCATGTACAACGAGTTGTCCGCAGAGACTGGGGATTTCTTTGAGGCAATGGTGAACAATGAGCTAATGGATTTAATTAGTAAAAAGGGGAAGGCTGGAGGCGGGTATTGTACCTACATTAGTGACTATCAGGTCCCCTTTATTTTCTCCAATTTTAACGGCACTTCAGGGGATATTGATGTCTTGACACATGAGGCAGGGCATGCGTTTCAAGTCCATTGCAGCAAAAACTATCGTATTCCTGAATATCATTGGCCAACCTACGAGGCCTGCGAAATCCATTCGATGAGTATGGAATTTTTCACTTGGCCCTGGATGGAACTTTTCTTTGAAGACGACGCAGCTAAATACAGGTTCACCCATTTGAGTGAAGCCTTACTTTTTATTCCTTACGGAGTCACAGTCGATGAATTTCAGCACTTTGTTTACGACCATCCGGATGCTTCTCCTCAAGCGAGAAAATTAGCTTGGAGAGAGATCGAGAGGAAATACCTTCCCCACCGCGATTATGAGGGCAATGACTATCTCGAACGGGGTGGTTATTGGCATCAACAAGGCCATATTTTTGGAGATCCCTTTTATTACATAGACTATACCTTAGCCCAAATTTGTGCCTTTCAGTTCTGGAAACGGTCACGAGAAAACTGTGAGTCAGCGTGGGCCGATTACCTTAGACTATGTAAGGCCGGGGGGAGTGAGTCTTTTCTGGAACTTATTAGAATTGCTAATTTGGTGTCTCCTTTTGAAGACGGTTGCGTCGAGTCCGTAATCAAAGTCATTGAGGAGTGGCTTGACGGAGTGGATGATTCTAGCTTTTAAAGTATATTTTGATAGCAAAGGGTAGAGGCTAAATAACAATTTATATGAATGGAAAGTATGGGTGGTATTATGGGCAAAGTCATCATTGTTGAAGGAAAAACTGACAAACAGCGGCTTCTACAGATACTAGATGAACCTGTCGAGATAGCCTGCACTTATGGTACCTTGGGAGTAGATAAGTTAGAACAGTTGATCGATGAGTATAGTGATGATGAAGTTTGCGTACTATTAGATGCAGATGATGCGGGGGATAAGGCCCGGCGTTTATTTAAGCAAGAGTTTCCTAATGTTCGTCACTTATACACCCATAGGATGTAC